>JAURWD010000058.1 GCA_030655145.1 Ferruginibacter sp. | reverse complement strand
TGATCACTGCTGCGGATCTGCTCCAATACGGTATGATCGGTAAGGTTCGGCATGTAATGCATGGGCGAATTATAGTAAACCTGCTCGTCGAAAAACCCCTTGGTATATTCTGTGAGATCATAAACGCCACTCATCGCGATTACTCCATTGATCAGGCCAGGACGTTTCAGGAAGAGATTCATGCTATGTAATGCCCCGAGCGACGCTCCGCAGGTAATGATGGGCGTATCCCAGGAAGTATGATTTTTTATAAAGGGAATCACTTCATTGTATATGTACTCGTTGAACTGGTTGTGCCGGATGGCCTTATGTTCACCCAACATATCATTATTGAGCCAACTTTCGTTATTGATACTGTTGACAGAAAAGATCTTGACCTTTCCTGAATTTATAAATGGCTTAAGGTGATCCATTAGTTGAAACCGTTCGTACTCCAGGTAATCGGCCCCTGCAGTAGGAATCATGAGTAGTGCGAAGCCATAATCGCCATAGACCGCTATCGGCATTTCCTTATTTAATGCCGGGCTGAACCAGGAGGTAATTTCTCTTTTCATAAACAATTTTTGTCTTAATATTGAAAATAACGCTTCTAACTGTCGGCCTCCGGGTACAGAATTGATAGTTTTGCAGAGCCGATGGCAAACATCTCTAAATTATCTTAAATAAGAGCTATGATGGCAAAAATAAAAATTCCGGCCTTGCTGATAGTTCTTTCAGCTTTGCTGTTTTCGTGTGCAAAAGAGTATAGCCTTGAAGTAAGTAAGGTATTACCACCAGCAGAATTCACTTTCACCGGAGCCCCGGGAACTTGTACAAATGCGATCATTGGCGGCACTTACGAGGCGGGAGTAGCGCTTGGCGCGAATAATTCCATAACACTCACGGTAGATGTTACTGCTCCCGGATCATACACAGTTACTACCGGCGTAAATAACGGCATCAGCTTTACCAGTTCCGGAAGCTTTACCACAACCGGTCCCCAGGTCATCGTATTGGCCGGCTCAGGAACGCCGCTTTCAGAAGGCGATTTTTCCTACTCGCCGGGTAACGCAGGTTGTTCTTTCTCAATCATGGTAGCTCCCGGCGGCGGCGGTACGGGCGGCACAGGTGTATTTACTTACCAGGGAGGAACTGCGAATTGTACCGGGGCGACTCCAACCGGCGATTACGTTGTCGGAACACCGCTGGATGCAACAAACACCGTCACCCTCAATGTGAATGTTACTACAATCGGAACCTACACCGTCTCAACTCCTCCATTGAATGGTATAACCTTTAGCGCTTCGGGAACCTTTACGGCTACCGGGCTCCAAACGATAACCTTAACAGGATCAGGCACGCCAACTGCGGCGGGAGATCTAATCTACGCTCCGCCCGGAGGTTGTTCTTTTACAGTGACCATAACGCCACCGATCGTGCTTGATTTCTTAACCTTCACACTCGATGGAGTTGCGAAAACCTTTAATGTAGACCTCGGCGCTCTTTCGTTGACACCCAACAGTTTTGTATTTGGCGGCCAGGAGAGCATTGCGGCCAATTCGCCATTTTTGATCATAACGTTGACGAACGCCACTCCCATCGGTGTTGGTACCTATGAGAAATTCTCCGCAACTACAAACAATGGCACCTATAATGTGGCAGAGTATTACGATGGTGTGGATCCAGCGCCCTGGGCGATCACAACCGGGCAGGGAGATAAATTTACCGTGGTCGTCACAGAGTTTACAGCCACAAACATCAAGGGTACTTTTACCGGCTCACTTTATAGCAGTACCGGTGCAGGAACCAATGTGAAAGTCATTACCAACGGAGCTTTCAGCATTAGTTATTAATTTGCTAACGATCCCATATAAAAAAAGCGGCCGTTAAGCCGCTTTTTTTAATGTTATTCAACAACACCTTCTTTAATTTCTGTCCACAACTCCTGGTAACACCGCGCTGCATAACTGCTGCGGGCAAACTTCCCAAGGGGTTCGCGGTGGATACCCATTTTTTCTACGTCAGATAAATAAGGAATGTAATTCTGGAAGAACTTTTTGTCTTTGTACAAATGTTCCATTATCTCGTTGTGCATGTTTTTTCGTAAGTCGGCCATCGTAAAAAAGCACATCATCTTCGAGTTGTCCAACTCCTTTTCTTTAAAATAATCCTTGACCATATTGTAGGTGCGGATCGATAAAGTGGTGGGAATGATCGGCATCAGTACCACATCAGCGGCCTGGAAAATATTTTCACTAAGCGCACTAAAGCCGGGAGGACAATCAATAAACACAAAATCATATTCGTTCTCCAATTGTTTCAGGATGCTTTTCAACCGATTTTTGTTGCCTTTCATCTCTTCAAGCATGATATCAAAACTGCGGGCAGACGCATCAGCCGGAATAATCTCCAGGTTTTCATAATCCGTAGCCATGATCGCGTTCTCCAGTTTGGCGTCTTTGCTGATCAGCTTCTTGATGCCCTGGGCATCCTTGGGTTTGATCTTGTAATAGAAAGTGGTAGACCCCTGCGGATCTATATCCCAGAGCAGGGTTTTAAAGCCATCTTTTGCGGCCAGGTATGCGAAGTTTACACAACTGGCGGTTTTTCCAACACCGCCTTTAAGGTTATAAAGAGCTACCGTGATCATAGTGCGAATGATTTATAAAGGTTTAAAATGAAGATAGTAAATAATTTAAAGTGTCACCGGGGGTGAATTGCTTTCTGATTGGTGTCAGCAAGGAAAATAAATTGTGCTTAAGTCATGAGGCTGAAATCGCCGTTAACTTCTGCCTGGTTTTCCGGAATGCGCCGGTAGATTCTGATTAAATTTGCAGTCGTTGAAATTCAAACAAGATTGAAATGAGCAGGACCTTTGTTATTGGTGATATTCATGGAGCGTATAAAGCGTTAATGCAAATTATTGAACGTGCCGAAGTAACAGATTCGGATAAGTTGATATTTCTCGGTGATTTTGTGGATGGCTGGAGCCAGTCGTTCGAAGTGATTCAATTTTTGTTGGAATTGGAACAAAAGATGAAATGTGTGTTCATCAAGGGCAATCACGATCTCTGGTGCCAGCAATGGCTCGACAAAAATATGCTGGATGAAACCTGGCTGTACAACGGTGGCAGGGCTACTTTTAAAAGTTATGAAGGCCGCACTGCGGAACAAAAAGCAGCGCACCTCGACTTTTTTAACCGCACCCAGAACTACGTCATTGATTCAAAAAACCGCCTATTTATCCATGCAGGTTTTTCATCGTTGCATGGTCCTTATAAAGAACACTACAGCAGCAATTATAGCTGGGATCGCACCCTTTGGGAAATGGCGCTTTGTATGGATTCGCGGATCCAAAAAGATTCGATCCAGTACCCGAAACGCTTGAAATTGTTCAGTGAAATTTACATCGGGCATACACCGACTTTACATTACGATAGTTTTGAACCGATGAACGCGGTAAATGTCTGGAACCTCGATACCGGTGCCGCATTTAACGGGCGATTGTCCATCCTGGATGTGACTTCCAAAAAATTCTGGCAAAGCGACATAGTTCAAAATCTTTACCCGGAGGAAATAGGCCGGAACCGCGTATAGAATAAATTATTTTTTTGCACCCTTCATTTCTTCCAGCTCTTTTTGCATGCGAAACATTTCATCGCGTAAGCGGGCAGCTTCCATGAAGTCCAGGTCACGGGCTGCTTTTTCCATATCTTTCTTTATTCTTCCCACAGCCTTTTCCAGTTGAGGAATGGTTTTATAAGTTTCCTGGTCCTCCGCGGCTACCGTGACAATGTCCTGGTCGGCGCCAACTGAATATGGATTTGAAGGATCGTATCCTTTTACATCCAGCACCGAGCCCTGGGCAAAAATTTGTTCCTTACTCTTGATGATGGTTGTTGGAATGATGCCGTGCTCAAGATTGTACGCGATTTGTTTATCCCGGCGACGGCTGGTCTCATCAATGGTCTTCTGCATGCTCTCCGTCATTTGGTCGGCATAAAAAATAACGAGGCCGTCCACATTCCTTGCTGCCCTTCCGGCTGTTTGCGTCAGGCTTCTTTCATTTCTAAGAAACCCTTCTTTGTCAGCATCGAGGATAGCGACCAGCGAAACTTCGGGAAGATCAAGGCCTTCCCGTAGCAAATTCACCCCCACCAGTACATCAATAATGCCCAGGCGCAATTCGCGGAGAATCTCAATCCGTTCAAGTGTATCAACCTCGCTGTGAATGTATTTGCTTTTAATGTTGATCCGGTGCAGGTATTTATCCATCTCCTCTGCCATGCGCTTGGTTAAAGTGGTCACTAGTACCCGGTCTCCCTTGGTGATGCGCTTGTCAATCTCATCCAGTAGATCATCGATCTGGTTAATCGAAGGCCGAATTTCGATCGGCGGATCTAATAAACCTGTCGGACGCACGACCTGCTCTACCACTACCCCACCGGTTTTTTCCAGTTCAAAATCTCCTGGTGTGGCACTGACAAAAATCGTTTGGCTCAGCATGCCTTCAAACTCATGGAAATTCAGTGGCCGGTTATCCAGCGCACTCGGTAATCTAAAACCATAATCTACCAGTATGAGTTTCCGGCTGCGGTCACCACCATACATTCCGCTAACCTGCGGTACCGTTTGGTGACTTTCATCGATCACGCAAATAAAATCTTTCGGGAAATAATCCAATAAACAGAAAGGGCGGGTGCCAGGTCTTCTCCGGTCAAAAAACCGGGAATAATTTTCAATGCCATTACAATATCCTAACTCCCGGATCATTTCGAGGTCGTAATTCACCCGCTCGCCAAGCCTTTGTGCTTCAATGAATTTGCCGCTGCTTTTGAAATATTCTACCTGCGCGGCGGTCTCGTCCTGTATCTCGTAAATCACCTGCTGCATCATGTCCTTTGGAGCGAGGTATAAATTTGCCGGGAAGATGGCTGCATTATCCGCCAGGCTGATGCGCTTACCCGACGAAAGCTCGATCGTCTCGATTGTCTCAATTTCATCTCCAAAAAAAGTAACGCGGTAACCGAAATCAACATAGGGAAGATTGATGTCAACTGTGTCGCCTTTAACCCGGAAGGTGCCCCGCGTGAAATCTGTTTGGGTGCGACTGTACAAACTGTTTACCAGTGCGTGTAAAAAGCCCTGCCGGGAGATAACCTGGCCTTGTTGTATGCGGATGATCCCGTTCTCAAAATCGACCGGGTTTCCAATACCATAAATACAACTCACACTCGCAACCACAATGATATCCCTTCGTCCACTTAACAGTTGCGCAGTTGCCTGCAGGCGTAGCTTATCCAACTCCTCGTTAACACTCAGATCTTTTTCTATGTAAGTATTGCTTACCGGCATGTAAGCTTCCGGCTGGTAATAATCGTAGTAGCTCACGAAATAGCCTACAGCATTATCAGGAAAAAATTGTTTGAATTCACCATACAGCTGGGCGACCAAAGTTTTGTTATGCGTCAGAACCAGGGTGGGCCGCTGAACATTTTGGATAACGTTGGCGATCGTGTAGGTCTTACCGCTGCCGGTTACGCCTAACAGGGTTTGAAACTGCTCTCCCTCCTGGATTCCTTCAGTGAGTTTTCGGATCGCATCCGGCTGGTCGCCGGAAGGGCTGTAAGGTGATTGTAAGTTAAAAAGCACGAAATATTTTATTTGTAAATTAGGTCAAATTGAAACACCTGCAACCTGGTGTAAAAGTTCCCGCCATGGCGGGAACAATTTTGCGATATAACCTTAACCGGATTCAGGACTAGTACCGAACCACCGTGTTTTCCACTTTCGACACTTCCTGCTTACGAATGAACCAGGCTATTGTGAAAGATGGAATGATGTCGGTAAACGGGATGATCTCTTCGAGAAAGTTCAGGACGCCTCCGATCTTACCCAGGCGACCGCCAAAAAGACGATTGAAAAGAATGGCCGAAATGGGTGCCCAAACCAGATCCGATACCTCCGCGAAAAATGGAAAAATATAACTACTCATACCAACCAGGTCAAGTGCGATGCAAAGGGCGATGTTTGGAAGAACAAGTTTTTCTGTTTTCATTGATGTTTTTTGTTTGCGTTATTGTATCAATTCTTCTGCCATATTGAACGGGTGTCAAAAAAGCACCCACCCGAATTTGAAGCTGAAAACCGAACCGGCAGCGCGTCTTTAAAAAAGCAGTATTTTGTTGGTCCAAGAACTACTTATGACGCAAACTTCCCAACGCTTCCTGGCCCTTGATGTTTTTCGCGGCCTCACTGTCTGCCTGATGATCATTGTTAATACACCTGGCGATGGCTCAACCACTTTTGCTCCGCTCAACCATGCAAAATGGGATGGTTTTACGCCGACAGACCTGGTATTTCCATCCTTCCTGTTTGCAGTTGGCAATGCCATGAGCTTCGTGATGAATAAATGGCGCACGCTTGACCAGGCAAAAGTGCTTTGGAAAATTTTGAAACGCACCCTGATCATCTTCCTGCTTGGCTATTTGATGTATTGGTTTCCCTTTGTCCGATGGAATGACCAGCAAGAACTTGTATTTGCGCCTTTCTCAAATACCCGGGTCTTCGGTGTGCTTCAACGCATTGCACTTTGTTATGGCATTGGCGCTCTATTGGTGTATTATTTTAAAACAAAGACGGCAGTCTGGATCGGGGTGGCCTTTTTGGTTCTGTACTGGATGCTGCTTTATTTCTTTGGAGCGCCCGGGGATGAGCTGAGCCTGGGAGGCAACGCAGTTTTGCGCCTTGACCAGTGGCTGATCGGTGACAACCACCTCTACCACGGCGAAGGTGTGGCATTTGATCCGGAAGGTTTGTTGAGTACTTTGCCCGCAGTTGCGAATGTGATCGGTGGCTACGCCGCCGGGAAATACATCCAGCAAAAAGGAAACTCTTATGAAGGGTTGGCCAAACTAATGCTGGCGGGTGCCATATTATTGTTCGGGGCTTATTGCTGGAATCTTGGCTTCCCCATCAATAAAAAGCTGTGGAGCAGTTCGTTTGTGTTGCATACCGTTGGATTAGACTGCATCATACTTGGTATTATTATATATATCACCCAGTTTCTTAAACAGACCAGCTGGGCCTACTTTTTCGAGGTTTTTGGGCGAAATCCCTTGTTTATTTACCTGCTTTCCGAGGTTGTTGCTATTTTGCTCTACTTTATACGGGTTGATGAAAACACTTCGCTTTTCAACTGGATCTACGAAAACTCCTTTATGCATCTTGGTCCCTACGTGGGTTCCCTGGGCTTCGCCCTTAGTTTTATGTTGTTTTGCTGGCTGGTGGGTTACCTCCTGGACAAAAGGAAGATTTACGTGCGGGTTTAATTCAAACTTCCCAAAGCAACTGGCAAGTTGTTAAATCGCGATCAGCGGACCGGCTATTTACTGACAAGGCTTGCTTTACGGCCTAATTAGCATACTTTTGCACCTTCAAAAAATAAGCACGGTTGGGCCCGGGACAAATCTCTTTGCCTTACTGTTGCTAAAAGCTCAGTAAAAAATGAATATAAGAAACATCGCCATCATCGCCCACGTTGATCATGGTAAAACAACATTGGTAGACAAGATCCTGCATAGTACCAATATTTTCCGTGACAACCAGGAAACTGGTGAACTGATCATGGACAATAACGATCTTGAAAGAGAAAGAGGTATCACCATTTTCAGTAAGAACGTTTCCGTGACATACAAGGGGATCAAGATCAATGTGATCGATACTCCTGGTCACTCGGATTTTGGTGGTGAAGTAGAAAGGGTTTTGAAGATGGCTGATGGTGTGTTATTGCTGGTAGATGCGTTCGAAGGACCAATGCCACAAACACGTTTCGTATTACAAAAAGCTTTGCAATTGGGTTTACATCCAATTGTGGTTATCAATAAAGTTGATAAGCCAAACTGCCGCCCTGATGAAGTGCATGATGCAGTCTTTGAACTATTCTTCAACCTTGAAGCGACAGAAGAGCAATTGAACTTCCCGACAATTTATGGTAGTAGCAAGCAAGGTTGGATGAACACATCTTTAACTGAAACTGATAATATTCTTCCCTTGTTGGATGCGATCCTGGAGCATGTTCCGGAGCCGAAAGTAAATGAAGGAACCACCCAGATGCAGATCACTTCCCTCGATTATTCTTCTTTTCTTGGAAGAATCGCTGTAGGTAAAGTTGCTCGTGGAACCATTCGCGAAGCCCAATCCATCGCCCTGGTACAAACTGATGGCAAGATCAAAAAAATGAGGGTAAAGGAACTGTACACTTTTGAAGCGCTGGGTAAAAAAAGGACAACAGAAGTTAGTGCAGGCGATATCTGTGCAGTAGTTGGTTTGGAAGAATTTAATATCGGAGATACTATTTGCGATGCTGATTTTCCAGAGGCATTGCCGGTAATTAGTGTGGATGAGCCAACGATGAGTATGTTGTTCAGCATCAACAACTCTCCATTCTTTGGACGTGATGGTAAATTCGTTACTTCCCGTCACTTACGTGATCGTTTAATGAAGGAGACAGAAAAAAACCTGGCCCTGAAAGTTGAGGATACAGATGGAGCAGATAGTTTCCAGGTTTTTGGACGTGGTATTTTGCACCTTGGTATTTTGATCGAGACCATGCGTCGTGAAGGATATGAATTAACAGTAGGTCAGCCACAGGTTTTGGTGAAAGAAATTGAAGGAAAGAAAAACGAGCCATTTGAAAACCTGGTAGTAGATGTTCCCCAGGAATTCAGCGGTAAAGTGATCGACCTGGTTACCCAAAAGAAAGGCGAATTGCTGATCATGGAAAGCAAAGGAGATATGCAGCATCTGGAGTTTGAGATCCCTTCACGTGGTTTGATCGGCTTGCGTAGCAACATGCTGACTGCAACTGCAGGTGAAGCAATCATGGCGCATCGCTTTATCGAATACAGACCATGGAAAGGACCAATTCCTGGAAGAAACAATGGCGTGCTATTGTCTAAAAACACAGAAAAAACAACTGGTTACTCAATTGATAAATTACAAGACAGGGGAACCTTCTTTGTAGATCCAGGTGAGGAGGTTTATGCAGGACAGGTGATCGCTGAGCACATTAAGCCAGGCGACCTTATCGTGAATGCAACGGAGCCAAAAAAACTAACCAACCACCGGGCGAGTGGAAGTGATGATGCAAGTCGCATCGCACCGAAGACTTTGATGACTTTGGAAGAATGTATGGAATACATTCAGCAGGATGAGTGTATCGAAGTAACGCCAAAAAACATCCGTATGCGCAAAGTTATTTTGAACGAAGATGAAAGAAAGCGTGTACAAAAATCAATGAGCGCCGAAGTAGCCTAGTGTTGCTTCCCACCATATTCAATCCCCTGGAAACAGGGGATTTTTTTTGCTCATCAATGAAGGCTCTTTTCTTTAGTAAAATTTAACTTGCTGAAATCGGGTGTGGGTATGTTTAATTAAATTGAAGTAAAATATAACCGATGGATCATGTGAATCATCTCAGTAAGGATAAGTATTTAAGAAGAATCATGCAGGAGCAGGATATCGATATCCTGGTGAAGCGTAAACAGGTTTACCTGCATTTGTGTGGATCCATCATGAGCCAGCAATTGAGTACCAAAGTTGCAGCTGTCATCTATGAGCGATTTTTGAACCTGTATAAGAACCGCAAACCGACACCACAAATGATCGTGGAAACACCAATTGAAACCCTGCGGGGAATTGGGTTAAGTTATGCCAAGGCGAATTATGTGCAGAACGTCTGTCGTTTTTTTATCGACGAGAAAATAACAGATGCCCGCCTGTATAAAATGAGCAATGAGGAACTGATTCCCTACCTCTCTCAGATAAAAGGCGTAGGGCAATGGACGGTCGAAATGATCCTGATGTTTACCCTTGGCAGGGAAGACGTATTTGCGTTGGATGACCTGGGCATTCAACAAGGCATCATCAAGTTGTATCAACTTGAAAACCTTGATAAAAAAGCCTTGCGTGAAAAAATGACCGAAGTGTCGCGAAAATGGAGCCCGTATCGTACCTATGCCTGCAGGTATCTATGGGGGTGGAAGGACACCACCCCGGCCGTCAAATAACCTTTAGCTAGTTTGGCTTTTTAAAGGCCTCATCCGTATTCATTGATTTGTTATACAGGTAATATTTACCGTCTTTGTAGTTGCGCCAGTAGCGGCGTCCCTGGAGATCATAATACAAGCGTCCATCTACACTTTTTTTCGCTGCCTGGTCATTTACCGTGATCACTTTTGGAATTGCAGCTGCGGCTTTTCTTCTTACCGGGGCTTTTCTAACAACAGCGACAGAGTCAACTTTTTTTACCATGGCGATAGTATCGGTAGAGGTGGTTTCACTGGTTTCGATCGTGGCACGCGTTGGTTGAGATTTTTTACTACAGCTAAAAATGATCACTGCGAGAGAACACATTAGGACAGTTTGAAGAACTTTAGACATCTATAATTTTTTAGCCACTCATTCAACAACTTTACCAAAAATTGTTAATTGACCGGGATCAGCGAATTGTGTAAGTTTTCAGGGGTAAGAATGTAAAACTACAGGAAATAAAAAACTAAATTAGTAGTAGGGTTTAAAAGCGGTAATAGCTCAGTTGGTAGAGCATTAGCTTCCCAAGCTAAGGGCCGAGGGTTCGAATCCCTTTTGCCGCTCTCCTTTTTAACTGCAGTCCAGATAAATACCGCGCCCTCTGAGGTTAAATATTCTCTCCTCTATTCCATCGGTAAACCTCATGTAACATATTTCCAATGGCATTATAATTGTTGACCATGCTTGGATCAACCTCTAGCACTCATGGTAGTATCTGTAAGTATCAATCGCGGTTTAATTTTCCTGTTGGGAAGTTTTCTTTTTCTTTCATGCAAAGGCAACACCACATCAGCAACCTTGCCGTTGAACAAGCCGACAACGGAGGTTCCAGTTAGTCCTGCTCAGCCCTCCGTGCCTTATATTTTTATTGATGACGGTGGCACGGGTGGCATACCCGTTTTGTTTGTTCACTCCTTTGGCGGAAGCACCGAGCATTGGCGGGAGCAGCTAGCACATTTACGCAAAACCCGCCGGGCAATTGCCATGGATCTGCGGGGTCACGGAAAAACACCAACACCTCTTGATAGCAATTATTCAGTTGAAGCGCTTGCGACTGACATTGAAAAGGTGATCGATAGTTTAGACCTGGAGCGAGTGATCCTTGTAGGTCACAGCATGGGCGGCTCCGCGGCAATTTCTTATGCAGGGAAATATCCCAACCGCGTTGCTGCGTTGGTGTTAGAAGGTGCGCCAGGCACAATAAGCGCAGCCGAGTCCAAAAAAATAATGGCCTCCTTGAAGTCTGATCAATACGATATGGTCATGGAGGCCTATATGTCTCGCTTGTTGAAATCAGCATCCCCGGCCACCAATAACCTGGAACGGGCAGGGATGAATAAGTTGAGCAAACCGGTGACCATCAAAATGATCCAGGCGCTTTTTGATTATGACCCGGTACCTGTACTTCAAAAATTTCCAGGTCCTTCCATCATCATAAGCCCGGCGGCTGAAACTCAGCCAACCGCCCTCTTTAGATCATTTCCGAAAATTCCGCATAAAGTTGTGCCGGGCACCAGCCATTGGATTCATCTTGATAAGCCCGCCGATTTTAATGCCATCCTGGATGCATTTTTGTTGAAAGTCGGTGAGCAGATCATCTAAGTGTTCCCCGTAGAGAAGATTTAGTTTCTCAAAAATTCAAGCAGGTAGTTATTTATTTCGATTTGTTTTTCCGGTGGTGCATGGTCATCCATTTCATTGTGCCCGGTGTTGGGAAGTTTCACGATGGTGATACCGAAAGTATGTTGCTCACGCAAGGAGGGCAGAACACCTTCGTCCGCAAGTTGATCATTTGAACGCAGGGAAAAAATTTGTGGATGACTGCTCCTTGGAAGCGCAACCCGCCTGTTGTCTAGCGAAATAATTTTAGCGGCTTTTTCGGGATGTAGTTGCCCGAATAACATGGCCATATCGCCACCGTTTGAGTGACCGATAAGCACAAGTTGTTTGTAATTAAGGTTAGGATAGCGGATTCGCATCTCTTCCAAAACAAAACCAATGTTGCGCACTCCCCGTTCCCAATTACTTCTTCGCACAATTTGCGGAATTCCGGTGGCCGGAATAAGACTATCCGTTACTATCTCGTGTTGTATGCTGACAACGACGTAGCCATGTTTTGCTAGGTTTGTTGCCAGGTATGAGTAGGCGAGATAATCACCACCTTTGTTTTCTCCATAACCATGACTAAAAATAACCGGGATCGTTTTTCTTTCAATGCCAGAGTGCGGCAAATAAAAAGCAACAGGGATCCCTCGGTGGCGGGAGGCATCGATTAGCGTCAACAGTGAAACCACAATTGAATCTTGCTTTCGGATTTGGATATCTACAGGCTGGTGACGAGGTTGGCACCCGGCTATCATAAATGAAATGAGCACACCAATAATCGAAGAGCAGTTTGGCATTTTAAAAGCGAGGGGATAAATTATAAAAGACTTGAACCTGCCTACTATGGTTTTCGGGAGAACTCGACATTTCTGGCTCTTGATATACTTACGAAAAATTTTGCCGGTTTTGTATTCTTGTCCCGGGTGAAGAATAATTGCCCGCCCGGGAAACTGAAGCCATCGCGGTATTGAGGTGTTAAGGTCATTGTGGCGCCTGTTTTTTGAAAGGCCTGTAATACACCATTCTGAATTTTTATTTCGATCCTGGATTCTGTCTCATCAGAATAATAAGCTCCAATGTATTCACGCAATGAAGTGGTATCGGCCCGTGCGCTGTCAACACCTTCAAATAATTCCACCAGTCCTGACCCGTCGCTGAATTCAAGCCTGTGTGGATTAACAGAAGTAAACCTGATCTTGCTTCGTCCTGCAATTACTTCAGTTGCAGAAATCGCTTGAAGCGCCGCAGAGTTATCACGCCGCAATAACTGTCCGTTTGATTCGTACAAGGTCAAGCCTGCCCCGGTTTTTTTGTGCTGGTAGGAACCGAGGTAGGGTTTAAAATTTGTGATAGTTATGGAACTATCTGCTTTTAAATCGCTCGCCGGAAAGCTGACACTTTTCTTAACCAGTAAGTTTCTTACTGCCGCAAATACATCTGAAAGATCGGGCTGGGAAGTGTTACTCAACCATGCGATCGACATGTCGAGCGCGGGGTAAAACTCTATGTTGGCGCGGTAGCCAGCAGTGGCTCCACTATGCGTAACCGATGCCCAACCATTGGTAGAATCGACCACTAACCCTGCCGCGTAACTGTTTTTCCGGCCATTGTTCAACGGCTCGGTTGCCTTTTGCCGGCTAAGCAAGGAAGGGGTTCCAAATTTTCCATTCAAATAATAGTTGTTCCATTTTAACAGGTCTTCAGCGGTGGTTAATAATCCGCCATTCCCATATGCATTTTCGTTTGGCATCGTCGTTTGGTAAACATTTCCAAACTTACTGTAGGCAATAGCCCTGTTTGGAACGATCCGGCGATAGTTGTCCCGCCAGGATGTATGTTGCATGCCCGCCGGTTTAAAAATATTTTCCGCCGAGAAAATTGCGAGTGAAGCGCCGTTTACACGTTGCACGATTATGGCTAACAGGTTGTAATTAGAGTTGCTATAAATGTATTCATCTCCGGGAATGTTGTTCAGCGTTTTTTGCAGGCTGATAAAATGTAGCACGTCATCATTTGTGTAAGCCTTTGTCGAACGGGGCCAACCAGACAACTCAGCTATAGCTCCCCAATCTTTCAGTCCGCTGGTATGATGCAGCAAATGATGCAGCGTGATGGCCCGCTCGTACACCGGAACCTCCGGAACATATTTGCGCACGTCATCTTCCAGTGAAAGCTTGCCTTGTTGCTCCAATAAAAGAATGCAGGCTGCAGTGAATTGTTTGGACACCGAGCCCGCCTCAATCAACGATTCTTTTGTCAGGGGAACTTTGTTTTCCATTTCTGCGAGCCCGTTGGCAAAAGAATAGATCACCTGCCCGCCGCGGCTAATTGCTAACTGGGCTCCCGGTGCTGTAGCGCTGTAGCGACTCAATATTTTATCGATCATTAATGTCGTATCCTGCCAGGTTTGGGCGGTGACTGTAAAAGAGGTGATAATAATTACTAATGTCAAAATGTGCTTCATGTTTTTGAAGTTAGATAAAAATCAATTGGGTAAGTTCTGGAAGTCGGTAGACTCAGCTAATGCTTTTAAAAACTTCGATTTGTTTGTTTGGATGTTGACGGTTTCCATCGGACAGGGCTATCATTGAGTAGGAACAGCTGTGTAAGCACCTGACGGGAAGATGATGAGTTTAACAATGTCAATCCCGGCAAATCAATCTCGCTCTTTTCTCAAATTCTCCACAGGAAAAAGCCGATTTGCAGCAAACTTTTGAATGAAAAAGAAATAGCTCAACTTTGCGCAATGGAAAAACCATTATTGATCTATTGTTATGATGCTTACTGTGGTTGGTGTTATGGATTTAGCCCGGTAATAACACAAGTTGTTGCCAGCTTCTCTGCCCAGCTTGACTTTGAGGTATTGAGCGGCGGGATGATCATCTCCGAAAAAGCCAAACATATCGGTGTAACTGCCGGGTATATTCAAAAGGCATACAAAGTTGTTGAAGAAACTACAGGGGTCAGTTTTGGAGAAGATTATCTCTGGCATATCAATAACCCGGAGGAAAGTGATTGGTACCCTTCTTCAGAAAAGCCGGCCATTGCCCTGTGTATTTTTAAAGAATATTATCCCGAACGGCAGGTTGAATTTGCGACGGACCTTCAAGTTGCGTTACATTTCGAAGGCAGGGATCTCTGCGACAATGAAGCCTATCGTCACCTGTTGGAAAAATACTCCATCCAGGCAGAACCCTTTTATGAAAAGCTCGCAAGTGAGGAATACAAGGAGCAGGCTTATTATGAATTTGCCCTGTGTAAACAATTACAGGTCACCGGGTTTCCCGCTGTATTTGTTCAATTAAGTGAAACCAAATTTCACCTTGTTGCCCGGGGCTATACAACATTCGAAGACATTAAAGAACGGCTGGACGAAGTGCTTCAGGAAATTGCCCAATAAGCCTTCAACTCATCGGCAAGATCGCCTGATGAGCACTTTGCGTTGATTAAGGCTGTTCCTTTCCAGATATGTTTTCAGAAATCAATTACGGCAAATTAAAGGGCTTAACCGGCCTGGTCATAAGCCTGCCTGATTTGGTCGAGGAGCTTTTTACCAATCGTTTTCTCATCTTCAATTTTCACCCGGTGCGTACACATCGAATTCCAGCTGCCGGCTGCTTCAAGGGTATTGTCGGGTGAAACACCTTTCAGGTTAAGGCCCAGGTCTAACCTTGTTTTTACGGATGGTTGAATGATGGCGAACTGTTTTTTCCGGCGAAAACTGACATAGGCTTTTTTAGGAGCGATCTCAATGTCGTCTCCGAACTTTTTCATTTCACTTACAAGCTTATCGTACCATGGCTTTAGGTTTTCTTTTCCTTTGTACTGTGCGGTAACAAGGTCGTCGGAATTTTCAACTGCTCCTGCATGACTTTGCTTGGCATAGTGAACAACCAGGTTCGCATAGCCGTGACCGATACCATGAACAGTTTTTAAATGGTTGAGAATTTCGCCGTGCTTTTCAAACCCACTTGTGTTTGCCAGTTTGATCCACTCGTCAATGGATTTACCCGTTTTCTCTTCAAGATTTTTAACCTGGTTTAGCTCAGCCTGTTTGAAGGTTTCAACATTCATACATTTTTATTTTAAATGTTTATAAGCGCATGGATAAAAAATAATAAAAGCCGGTTGGGAAATCCCGTGCAGGATTTTATCTAATGAGCCCTGGTATAATTGAAGACTTTTTCTTTAGCAGGTTCAGTGTTCCCGTCATCAATCCAGGCCGACAATGAATCCTTGCTTAACAGGTGATAAGTAATTCTCTTTGGATAATCATGGGAGGGATTTTCAAAAACAAACTTATTGCCAAAAGCAGAAGTTAACGTAAACGTAATTGGCTGTTGATTGTTTTGCCCGCTGACAGTTGAGGTGTAAAAAATGTTATTGTCCCTGTATTCCAACGCGACCGTTTCGGTAACCGTTGTGTCTAGTCCTTTTATTCTGAAACCACGATTGCTCAGCAGTTGTTCATTGGTTTTTTTCCACTCTTCTCCAAGAAAACCTTTGCTGGTTTTCATCAGCCACAATCCTTCAAGTTGTTGAAGCTGCTCAAAAGATTTTTTGTGATCAGCAATTTGACAGAAGCCTGGAAATGCAAGGATTACGAAAGCAAAAATTATGAGTGTTTTCATTTTCTTTTTTTTGACGGCCTGGCAATTTTATTATAGTCCAGCGCGAGCTGTACCCAGTAGTTGAGTTTCTTTTGCGTTCCTAAAACGGACTCATCAACAAAGAAAAAAGATTTCATGACCTTGCCCCCCATATCCATTTGACGGCATCCATCTTTTTCTAATAATTCATCCTGCATGCCCGCATTCACGCGAACCATGATGTTTTCTTCCTGCACACCTACACACATCTTTCCGTCAACCATAAAACAAAGTGCGCCGAACATTCTTTTCTCCTCCACGTCTTCATGAGTTTGGGAGATAATCGTTCTAACCCGGTCGGCTAAGATTTCGTTGACAGCCATAACTTTATTTTCTAAAAACTGATTGATATGTGCTGATCCAGTCCTGCACTGACATTTTACCAGCTAACTCGCCAATGAGTTCGTAAGGAATAAGTTCGGGCTTTTTGAACCTGATACAACTTTTGCCCATATCAAGTTTTGCCTTAGTGTGTTTGGGATATTCTTTTACAAACCAGTCAAGCAATTCTTTACTGCTATAAATTCCCATGTGATAAACAGCGATAAAATTTTTTTGAGAGGCAATACTGAGGAAAGGCAAAGGTAGCGAAGGGTCGCAGTGATAACCTGCCGGGTAAAGTGTGTGCGGAACAACAAAGCCAATCATACCGTAGCTCATTTCTTGCGTAAAGCCGCTGGGAATGTTTTTAAGAATTTCCCCGCGCAAGCGGTTTATTGCTTCGCGCCGGTCTGCTGGTAATTGTTTGATATACGCTTGAGTTGACGAGGCCGCTGATTGCATGGTTAGAATGGTTTAAACGCTTGTTGAAAAAGAGTAAGGGTAAAATACACCTTTTTTAAAGACCAGGAAGCTCTAAGAATTGATCACATTTTTCAACTGTTCATTTTTATTACGCAGATCGATACCGCCTTCCAGGATGCTTTTTAAATTGGCCAGGTAAAAACTCCAGCCGGTCATGCAACCAATGTGGTAATACGTTTTGCCTTTCTCATCGTCCGGAATATTCTCCTGGCTTATTTCACAGATCGTTTCTTCGCCTTCGGTGTAAATTGTCACGGAGCATACCATGTTCTCCGCCCCAATTTGTCCAAACGTGAATTTTATTTTATCATGACCATTTGCCTCGAGAATAGTTCCTTCTTCCTTTACCTCATCTGGCCAGCCATGCCATCTCCACAGGTAATGATCGCCGATCATAAACGGCTTTTCCGGATGCTTGGGAACACCCCTTTCATTTGTGATTTCACATCGCCGCAAAAACCACTTTTCAATGCCAGCAGACGTGGCCCACATTTCATAAATATTTTCGACAGGCGCCTGTATGTTGATCCTCTTAGAAAACGTACCCCAGTTGTAGTTTGGCATGATCTAAAATTTTTGTCATCCTATCCTCCCTTAAATTAACGGCTATGCGATGCCGTTAGTCCACGCAAAAAAGAGAAAAATTATTTTGATGAATGCAAGCCAATGCGGTTACCCTCTGAATCTAATATGACCGCCATAAATCCATATTCCGGTGAAATCTCCGTTTTTGGAACCATGATGCTTCCTCCCGCACTATCTACTTTATCCAATACCTGTTGCAGGTCTGGTTCTCCATTTAGGTAGATCAGAGGACCATCTGTTGCCGATGGTTTATGAAATCCCCCACTGTCTACAATTGCTCCACCTATACCGGTTTGCATATCCGCGATGGGGAACATGCGCATGCGGATATTGGGCATGTCCATGGGAATAAGACTTACGTTAAAAATGGTTTCGTAAAATTTCTGAGCTCTTTCCAGGTCGGTTGCCCCGATTTCGAACCAGCTGATGGCATTGTTCATGTCTGCTTAAATTTTGGGTTATGAATAAGACGTCAATACAATTTAAAGTTCAGGAAAGCCTTTAGTAATACTTCGCCGCCTATCAATTTTTCTGAAGTTTATTGGCAGACCAGTAATAGCAAAAAACTTTATTTCATCAAAATACTCTTTTCAAATCACCCGTCCACCTGCTTTCTCAGCAACAAAACTGTTCTCCCTTTAAATCTTCCACTTTCATAATGTTTTCTGGTTGTAACCGGGCGATCTTTTATTACATCCATTGAGCATTAATTTCCCCAAAAAAGAGGTGAATTACATATATGGAATAACCCTGGAGTAGCGTTTTGCAATTCAGTGAGTGCTATAATTTTCTCTTCACTATCTTATTTTTTAAGGCATTCATTTTGCAATCTTTTATAAAAACAACCAACATGGAAAAAAGAATCATTGGAATTTTACTCACCATCCTGGGTATTGGCGGACTCATTGCAGCCGCATTTTACTTTATGAATGGTGGTGCCGGAACACGGAGCATCAAATCTATCGTGATGTTCGGAGTTTTAGGGGCAATATTTTTCTTTGCAGGGATCGCCCTCATCCAGAACACCCGCGACAAGGCCACCTAGACTTTCGTCCTTACAGTTGAAAACTATTTTTTAATCAATACTTCTCCATGTATCATTTCCGGAAAGATGCAGATGCTGTTATCACGGCCGCTAATAGTAAAACAATGAACGCGGTGGAAAAAACAGCCCTGTTAGCGGAAGCTGAGATCAAGGAAACAACACCCGATTTTACAAATAAAGAAGAATTGCCGCAAACAGGCCAGGGAGCAAAACCCAAACCGAAGGCAGCCCCTTCCCGTAAAAAAGGAAAGAAAAACCAATAATATTTTTTGAATCTGCAAGACAAAAAAAATGGCTCCGCGAGGAGCCATTTTTATGTGATAGACGTTTTCTGTTTTAAGAAAATGCCGGGGACTTTTTATGGACACCTTCTGCAAATTCTTCCACCATTTTTTTATTAAACGCCGGTAAGTCTTTTGGACTACGGCTGGTAACCAAACCATTATCGGTCACAACTTCTTTATCCTGCCAGTTAACTCCGGCATTGATTAGGTCTGTTTTTATCGAAGGATACGAAGTCATATCTCTACCTGAGATCATCCCCGTTTCAATAAGCAATTGCGGACCATGGCAGATAGACGCTACCGGTTTGCCGGTTTCCAAAAACTCCTGAACAAAACTGACGTAGTCGGTCTGTGCCCGCATAGTATCTGGATTCATTACTCCACCCGGTATCATTAATCCGTCATAATTATCGCTGTTTGCCGTACTTAGCGCCACATCTACTGGAACTTCTATGCTCCAATGATCGTGACTCCAGGCTTTAACTATTTTTTCCTGCATGGATATGATGTGCACCGTTGCGCCTGCTGCTTCAAGGGCTTTCTTCGGACTGGTTAGTTCCTCTTCTTCAAAACCATTGTCTGTAAGGATTGCAATAGTTTTGTTCGCTAATGTTGCCATTATGGATAAATTTAAAAGTTAAGAAATCATTCAGGTTGTGTTGTCCCAAAACCATACCATCTACGGCCTAAGCAATCACTAAATTGACTAATCATCTCTTGGTGAAAAAGTTCTACGCTGGTCCAGCGGAAGACCAGCACCGAAAACAATTTTAGAAATGTTAAAATATCTTTCCTGCTGGTCCGTCTCCATCTAAAGAAATGAAGGATGCACTGACCATACCAATTGCAATGAGCGCTGACCGAAACAAAAATATTACCCAAAGTTTCAAGAGTTTGAGCGAACGCCTGTTTGGTTTTATCAAGCAGCGCGTAAACAGCAATGAAGATGCGGAAGACATTTTACAA
>JAURWD010000055.1 GCA_030655145.1 Ferruginibacter sp. | reverse complement strand
AGTCGTTGCATAAGCTGCAACTATCGGTTCGGTCCCGATGAAATCGGGATTGAAAACATCGAGCGCAGCGAGATTTTTCAAAGAAGCGCAAGCAGCAGCGTTGCAATGACGCAGCCTCGCCGGCTGTGGAGGCGACTGCGACGAAATATAACCTAACGAACAACCAAAACACAAAGCAGCAATAAAAAAAATAGCTTCTTCATTTGAAAATGAAGAAGCCTAAAACTATGTATGATACGTATAAACCGTCTTGATGGAATACTGATGCGCAACCGACCCGTAGTTTCTATACTTCGTCAACAGCTGCGTCGGGTAGTCGTCACTGTCATATACATACTCAAAGCTATAAGGCTCCACCAGCGGGTAGTGCGCATAGAACGTTTTTTGCTGGTATATTTTATTGTGTTTGGACGAATGAGTTAGAAACAGGTCGGGCACTTTTAAGTGGATGTACGGGTTGATCTTGAAATCGTACCGGTATATACCCAACTCGCTGCTATGATGACTGGTGATCGCCGCATCTTCGATCATGTTGCCGCCAATAAAATGTTTGTTGTAGTCCATCGTATAATACCGGTCGGTGTAGGTGTACTTAACATGTATACCGTGGTCGCCGCTGATGCCTGTTCCACCGGGGACTGAGTGGTACTCAACAGCTCCATCTGTTTGAATACCGCTTTCATTGTGCCTTATCGTACTTAGTTTGCCGTTGTTGCCATAGATAAAAGCCGTTGTTGCCAGCAGGTTATTGTCCTCGCCGTATTTACGAATGGTGGTGACCTGGTTACCGGTATAAACAAAGTTTTCAATCATGGCAGTATAGATAGAATTGTCCGCACGTTTCTGTTGGTGAACGATGCGCAACAATTTATTGTCAGTGGCATATTCATATTGTTTTTTGCTTTCCGCTTTAAATACTCCACCTACCTCGCGGGAGGAAATTTCGGAGAGCAGTCGCTTCGCGGCCTTGCTTCCACCCAGGGAATAAACAGCCCCGTCCTGCAGCTCATTTTGCAGCACGGTGAGCTCATCGGTCGTGCCCCATTTCATTACTTTGAATTGGTTTTTTGTCATAGCGGTTGACAACTCCAATTGCGTTTTTCCAGGTTGGAGGGTAATGGTCTTAACTGTCATTTGGCCATTGGCATCCCAACTGGTAAGGGTAAACGAAACCGGTATACTATCATAAATTACGTCACCAATTTTTATGAGGGGTTGGATGTAAATTGTCTTTATGTTGACCACCGGGTCACCGGTTTCGAAACTGCCGGCAGGGTAACCATAATCCTGCGGCCGGTCGCCGGTTGAGAGGCGAAGTACTTCGAGCGAAAGAGAAGTTATATTGGTTTTTAGCACCGAGAACGGTATGTGCAACGGCTTCTGTACCAGCGGGGCTTTGGCGGAATTAGTGATCGGTGTTGCAAACCTGGTCGCATTGTTAGCGCCCAGTACGAGGAATTTGGAGAGCTTGTAATTTCCTGCGGGCAATTGAAAACTATCAGAAACATAGTGACCATCATGGAGCAACGCGAGCACGGTATCCAGCACCGCCTGGCCCTGGTTATTGGTAATTAAAACACTTGCTTTTAATCCTGCCAGGATAGTTTCTTCCCCGGGTAACTGGTCAATGGTAAAGCGGACGTAGTGGGAACTACCGGGCTCCGGGTGGTTAGGAACAGGCTGGATAACGGGTTTTTTACAAGCCACAAATAATAACAACAGCGTACAAAAGGAGAGCATCAATTTTTTAAAAGTCGGGTTCATTTGAAACGATTTTGATTGTATACTGCAAATATGTCCCTTGCTGTATCGGTATACAATCGCATGAGCATGTGAAATTTAAGCGCAGTATGTAAAAATCCGTCAAACGATACCGGCGAAGGTGTGGATCATCCCGAAAGGTTACCACTCATCTACGCCACGCAATTTTCAGACGGAAACCGGCTCACATAAATATGTGATAAAGTGAATAAGAGAGAATATTAAAAATCAAAAAGCGCTTTAACAAATCGAAAATCAGAAACTTATTAACTTGTACGAATCATTTTTATGCCGTCATTTTTCTATGAAGAAATTTTCCAGGTTTTATGCGGAGCTGTTGCTGCTAACTTATGTTTCCTTTTTACTTGTTTCTTGTTCCGGTAGTACTGCCCGGAAGCAAGCTGATCAGCCTTCAGTAAAACAAACTGAGTCTGTCGGCGGTGAGTTTGCGTTCAACACCGATGCTGCCACTGTTTTAAAAGATTTCAAAACATGGTGGAGTTATCATTACCAGAATATTCATCTTTCAGAAGATTTTGTTGGTCTGGATGTTGATTCAACGGTCATTAGTAAAGAACAATTCCTCGTAGAACTTACTTACGGAAAATTTATTCCCATTCGCATGGGATTTAAGGACAATGTGAGTTCCTACAAACTACACCCGTTGAAAAACATTCATTCGGCAATTTCATTTGCCATGAAAGACGATGCAGATCGCCTGCTGAAACAGTACAGGATGGAAGGAACACAACTACCGGCTTTTAAATTTGTCGACCTGGAAGGCAAAACATATGATCGCGAGAATACCCGCGGCAAAACGCTTGTTCTGAAATGCTGGTTCATTCATTGTGTTGCCTGCGTGGAAGAATTTCCGGCGTTGAATGCCCTGGTGGAAGAATACAAAGATCGGCCCGATGTGCTCTTTGTCAGCCTCGCGATGGACCAGGCACCTGCCTTAAAATCATTCCTGGATACGCGGCCGTTTAAATACGCAGTCGTTGCAGACCAGGATAATTTTATGACCCAGGAATTGCAGGCAACACATTTTCCAACGCACCTTATTGTTGACAAAAGCGGTAAGATCCGGAAGGTCGTCAACCGCTGTGATGAAATGGTGCCCGCTTTGAAAAAACTGGTTGCGGCGTCGTAGGCCTACAGTCATCCGCTACATTTTGTCCGAATTGTAACTTTTAGCATAGTAACACGTTCCTGATCTTAAATCATAGATGTTAACCTACCGACTTGCCACCCAGGCAGACAATCAACAACTTCTTCACCTCACCAGTTCCCTTGGAATGATGGGTGACACTGGTCTACGGATAGACAGGAGTCCCGATTTTTTTGCGCTTCTTGTTCTCCGTGGGCCTTCAAAAGTTTTTGTGGCCGTGGATGAAGAAACAATCGTTGGATGTATTTGTGTTTCCCACCAGGAGGTGTTTGTCGGCAGTAAAGCAATGCCCTTGAATTATATTGGCGACTTCAAGGTTGCCCCAGGATATCGTAACAAAGGGATCGGGCTTGAATTGTGCAATACGCTTGCAGATTACCTGTTGAGCATTGATGCAGACCTGGCCTTTTTAAATGTATCGAAAGGCAATACAAAACCGCTTTCGTTTTTCAGGGACAGGCCAAACATTCCTGATTATGCAAATATTGGGACCTTCATCATTCACCAACTGATTGGCAAGAAAAGGCGCATCGATCATTCCGGCTACCACGTGGAGTCGCATCCCGCCACAACTGCGCTGGTTGATTTTTTTAACCGGCAACATCGGACTTATCAATTGGGTAATCTCGTTACCCCAGCGCACCTTATCGGTACGGATTGTTATGTTATTTGCAAGAACAACACGATTCTTGCGGCCATGTGCGTGGTGGATACGATGGCAGTGAAACAGAATGTTGTAACGAAGTTGTCCTGGAAAATGCGGTGGCTTTTGACTGTGCTGAATTCGATTCGTTTTATTACCGGCATTTCTTCCATGCCGGAATTAAACAAGCCGGTTAAGATGCTCTACCTCAAATACCTGGCAATAGAAGACCCAGCTTCACCATTGGCAGACTTGTTATTAGGCCACGCCGTAAACATTGTTTACGACAAAGGCTATTCTTTTGTTTCCATTGGATTGCATGAGAAAGATCCGCTGCATGCCGCGCTGAAAGGACACCAGAAATTAAGTTTTCAATCCGTAGGAATGCTGCTTTCTATCAAAGATCGCCAGGACCTGGTCGCTGCAATAAAAGACGGGATTCCCTTCGAAGATTATTCTCTCGTTTAGTGATTTTAATTTCTATCTTGATCTAAAATCTTACAGTATGGAAACTGTTGCCATATCGCCGCTGGCCGGCGAGAAATTAAATGTGATCGCTGATGTTTTTTCACAGGCAATTACCGGCGAACTGATCGGTATGTCAAACTTTGCTTCCCTCGCTGAAACGATCGATGATCCGCACGAGAAGATGGAAGCGGTCGAACACGCGAACAGCGAACGAATGCATGCCGAAGGATTTATGGCGTATGCAAAAAAACACGGTATAAACATTAATATAAACCTGGCCGGTGAATACTGGGGCAATGTGCGGCGCCAATTTTTGCATTATGCCAAAATCAAGGATTTCATTGCCTGCCTGATCATCCAGGAAGTAATGCTGGAATCGTTCGCGGTCTCGATGTATACCGATGTCGGCAATGCCCTTGGTGATGAAGCCGGTGAACTTTTTCTCAGCATCGCCGACGAAGAAAAAGAACACCTCGAACATTCCTCTGATCTGCTGCGTGCCGCCTTACAGGAAGATCCAGTGGGCTTTGTTGCCCGGTTTGAAGAGATACATTTCAATTGCATGTCCATCCTCGCGAAATTTACCGCCGCTACCGATTTGAGTGGCCACTGTGGTGTTTGTAATGGCGATTGTATGAAGGGATCGCTGCATCACATTGATCTTGATATTGCAACCATGCGGGGTAATGCACTCGCATTGTATGCCCGGGCGCTTGATAACATTGGTATTCCTGGTGAAAAATCAATCGTATGGATAGCACAACTGCCTGCCTAGATTTCGCAGCGATCGGTCACCAGGATAGCTGGAAAAATATTACCCGTTTTGTCAACGGGCTGCGTAAACCTGGCCAGGAGCGGCTTTCTGATGATACCGTCAAAAACATCTTTGCTTTTCTTCCCCCAACCGAAGTATTTAAGGTTAATGTGAGGTCCGTTACCGGTGCGACCATCAACGGCGTTTACGTAGAAACTTTCATTGACCCGGATAAATTAGATGCCCGCTTTGGCCGGCATAACCTGGCGAAAGTACTGGAAGCACTGAATCATGTAGAGAAAATGGGGAGCAAGGTGGCAACACTGGGCGGTTTTACTTCCATTGTACTCGAAGGGAATCTCGACCTGCTGCAACAAAGAAGAACAAGTCTTACCACCGGTAATACGCTCACAGCAGCCTTCATCGTAAAAGGTGTTGAAGAAGCTGCCGAGCTGGTTGGGATCGATCTGCAGGCAGCCAACCTGCTCATCATCGGAGCCACGGGTGATATTGGTTCTGCCTGCGCAACTTATTTTGCAGGCCGGGTAGAGAAATTATTGCTTTGTGCCCGCAAACAGCTACCGCTGCAAGAGCTGGTGTTATCACTTTCCAAAAAGCAGGTATCCGTACACGGTAGTACCAATATTGCGGAATTTTCCCGAAGGGCTGATGTAATCATTTCGGTAGCGAGTTCGGCGGGTATCCGGTTACCAAAACTGAAGTCGGGTGTATTGATCTGCGATGCTGGTTATCCAAAAAACCTGGAGCAAAGTTTAGACGATTCGTTGGACGGTCATCTTTTTCATGGAGGAATGGGGCAGGTGAGTGGCGGCTTTTCTTTCAGCCCGGATTACTCCTCGTCTATCTACGAGTACCCGGCACCGTTTACCATTCATGGCTGCATCCTTGAAGCAATGATCCTTGCATTTGAGCAGCGTTGGGAAAACTATTCTTCGGGGAAAGGAAAGATAACAACAGAAAAAATGGAAGAGATATATAGCCTTAGCCTCAAACACGGAATTACGATCGCTCCTTTTTTTGACTCGGCCGGTTGTTGGGCACCACTCAAAAAATTATATGCATGAAAAAGAACCAGGAACAGGTTTCACTGTCAAAGCTTGTGTTTACGCAGAATTGGGAAGATCCGGAGAGCGACCATGCCGCCCTGCGCATACAGCCCAATGAATCAGTGATGGCGATCACATCCGGTGGATGTAACGTGCTCGGCTTTTTGTTGTTTGATCCCGCCGTGATTTATAGTGTCGACATCAATTCAGCCCAGTCATTTATCCTGGAATTAAAAATAGCGGCCCTTAAAACCCTGGAACATGAAGCCTTCATTGGTTTTAGTGGACTGAAGGATTACCCGCAACGCCTCCTCTTATACGACCAGGAAAAACTGCAGCTTTCGCCACCTGCCCGCGAATATTGGGACAAGCAGGCTTCACTAATAGAAGCCGGCTTTTTAATGAACGGCAAATATGAACGCTTTATAAAAGGAGCGGGGAAATTTATCGGTCTTCTCCAGGGAAAAAATCGGGTGAGGGAATTATTGACTATAAAGACAAAAGAAGCGCAGCAAAAATTTTTCGATGAAGTATGGAATACGCGACGTTTTCATTATTTATTTAAAATACTTTTTAACAAGTGGATCTTAGCACGGCGCGGACTTGTTTCGGATTATTTTCATTTTGATGACGGTAGTAAATCATTTGCGGATAGCTTTTTCAATCGCTCTCTCAAGGTTTTCCGTAACATTCCGGTGAAAGGAAATTATTTTCTCCACCTATACCTTACGGGTCGATATCGCGATACCGACGAAGTGCCTTCCTACCTGCAGAAGCAGCACTACGAAGTCATTAAAGAACGAGTCAACAGGATTCAAATAATTACAGCCGAAGCGCAGCATTGGATCGACACGATGCAAAACGACAGCATTGATTGTTTCGCACTGTCAAATATCTGCGAACTGATGAGTGAGCAGGAAACGCAGCGCCTGTTTACCGCGGTGTATCGCACGGCAAAAAAAGATGCCCGGATAATTTTCAGAAACCTGATGATCCCGAGAGAAGTTCCGCATCACCTGGAGATTCATTTGCCGAAAAATGAAGTGCTCAGCAGGCGCCTCCTCGATACCGACCGTTCCTTTGTGTATGGGAAGGTGGCGGCCTATACCGTGCGCAAAGAACCTTAAAACGCAGGCGCAAACTTTTCACATCATTCTATTCTTATTAATAACTTTTGTTAGAACAATTGCAACTACGCCTGTTTATTGGCTGCCGGCGCCGCATCAGTGGCCTCAACATTTTCTTTGATGGCTTCGCGTTTTTTTCGATTTAACGCCCATTTGATAATTTCAATAATTAAGACACTGATCACTGTTGCCAGGATGATGAATTGCATTCCCGCCCAATCGATCGCTTTTGTTTTAAATATCGCTTCTGTGAACGGTAGATAAACGATCAGGAGCTGCAGGGCAACGGTACCTACTACTGCACCCCACATTCCCCGGTTTTCAAAAACACCACTGCTAAACATGCTGTGGTAGGCAGACCGAACTGACAAGGCATTCCCCAATTGCACGAAGCAAAGCAGTGTAAACACCATCGTTTGCTGCGTTGCAACGTCATAACCCTTGTTGTCGGCCCAGGCTTGCGTTACAATTACTGCAATCGCCATTACGATGCCTGTTGTAAGTATTCGCATGATCAATCCACCGGCAAAGAGATTTTCTTTCGGTGGGCGCGGCGGACGATTCATGATATCTTTCTCTGCCGGCTCGGAGGTAAGGGCAAGGCCCGGCAGTCCATCCGTCACAAGATTGATCCAAAGAATATGGATGGGGAGTAGCGGGATCGCTAATCCCAGGATGGGCGCAAAAAAAATAGTCAGTATCTCGGCGAGGTTGCAGGAGAGCACATACAAAATAAATTTCCGGATGTTCTCATAAATGCGTCTTCCTTCCTTGACTGCTTTTACGATCGTCGCGAAATTATCATCAAGCAGGATCATGTCCGCGGCTTCTTTAGACACATCCGTGCCCGTTATGCCCATGGCTACACCAATGTCTGCTTGTTTCAGCGAAGGCGCATCGTTGACGCCATCACCGGTCATGGCAACAAATTCGCCGTTTTGCTGCAGGCCCTTGACGATGTTCAATTTCTGCTCCGGCGAAACGCGGGCATAGATAAAAACATTTTTGATGTCGTTGTTGAACGCGTCACCAGAAAGATTTGCAAGTTCAGAACCGGTTCTTGTTTCCGGTTTTTCATTTTCCGCCATCTGTAAACGTTTCGCGATCGCAGAAGCAGTGAGTGGCTGGTCACCGGTGATCATCACGG
>JAURWD010000053.1 GCA_030655145.1 Ferruginibacter sp. | reverse complement strand
TTATAAACGCTTCTCTTTTTAACTTCTGTTCCTTGATTTGATTTTCCTTATTCAGTAATTCGATTCTGGATTGGTTCTCCAGGATTTCGTTTTTTGATTCAAGGAAGTCTAATTTAATATGAGAATCTGCAGAACTTAAGGAATCAGCTATAGACCGATAAATTTTTTCGTAGTTGTATGCCTTCTGATAATCACCCTGTTTTGCATAGAGTAATGAAAGCTTGTTGGCAGCATCTGAAATTATCCAGCCAATAGTGTGCTCGTTTGCAATTTGGAAAGCTCTTTTTGCATATTTTATTGCTGCCCCATAATTCTTTTTTAACTCGTATACCTGGCACATCCCCATTAAACTACTTGCCAGCAAAGGATAGTCAGAACTTTTTTGGGTTACCGTCATTACATGCTCATAAATAACTAAAGCTTTTCCAGGCAAACCGGTTTCAAAATAAAACCCGGCCAAAAGTAATTGATGCCATGCTGAACCATTTTTTAATGCAAGGTCAATATATTTCCTCGCTTCTTCATATCGCTTTAATCGCATGTATAATCTTGCTATACTCTCATAGACATTTAAAAGCGCATCTGTTGTATTTTCACCGCCATACAGGAGCGCCTCATTATAATATTTCAAAGCAGTTTCACTTTGCCCCAAAGCCTGGTACATTTCGCCAACCCTTGCCAATGAAAACATCATTCCGGGTTTATCTCCAATTTTTTTTCTTACTTCCAGTCCTTTCAAAAGGTACTCAATCGCTTTTTGAAAATTTCCCCTGGCCCGGTAGTTCAAGCCTATATAGTTGAGAACAGACCCTACGCCTTCCGGCTCTCCCAATTTTTGAAAAAGAAACAGGGCTTGCTCAAATGCAAGAATCGACTCCTCGTATCTGCCTAAATGCTCACTTAATAGTTTCCCCAGGTTGTTATAAGTAGCAGCCATACCGGCCGTATCCTGTAAATTTTTAAATAATTTCAAAGCTGTATCGAGGTATGGCTCAGCCGTTTGCGCTCTTGCTCCAAACATATTACTCACACCTATATACCGGTACGCTTCTGCCACTCCCCTTGAATCAGAAATATTGCGGGAGAATTGTAGCGCCTGGAAAGCAAAAGATAATGCTGAGTCACGGTTCGTATGCCAATATGCTTTACTCTGTGAAAATAACAATTTACCTATTCCCTGATTTTGCCCGGGATTAAGCATGTGCTTCAGGCTATCTCTATTTAATTTGGCAGGATAATGCTGGCACAACCCGGTTAAACTGTATGCATGAAAAAATAGTATCAACAAACATTTCCGCATTAGAAGATTTCATTTATCAAGTGTCCATAACCAGGCATTACCAATTTCATCATCATTAATTATTTCAGTAAATGCAAAGCCATTCTTTTGCAAAATCTTTGTTGAAGCATTATGTTCCGGTGCTGTTTTAGCTGTAATTATTATTGTGGCGTCAGTTGCTTTTGAAATTTTAATAAGCTCTTTACAAACGAAAGAAGCAACGCCTTGTCCTTCAAATTCCTTGAATGTCCAATAGGCAATTTCAACTTTTCCATCTTCAGGTGTTTCCACAAAACCGCCAGTGCCTACCAGTTGATTATTCTTACAGGCTAAATATCCCACCCATGGTTTATTGAAGCCATTTTTTGTATAGGATTCAATCATTGCATTTAGTACAAGCTGGCAGTTTGTGGAGGAATACATTTCCTGCGACCTGTCAATATTCAATTCTATGGGTTTAAGTTCCATTTACCTTATAGTTTTTACTAAATACCTGTACGTTGGTTATCTATGCAGATTAAAAACATTAACCGTCTTTTGAAATTAATCAATTATTCTAAAGGTCAGTTTTATGCACTTGAGCCAAACGCCGGGTTTTTAAATAGTTCACAAACATACATCAGCCGGGGAGTTTCCCTGGCTAATGTATAAAAGCTGCTGGTTAATTGATACGCAATTGTAAAACTTTGGTTCCTATTTGTCTTCCTTGTGTCAACCCTGTTGAAATGGAAGGTGAATAGTGTATGCCCGCCAATAACCTTGAGCGGCCAGCTTCTTTTGCATACGCATCAAATGAGCTAAAAGTCCGGGCTCCGTAAGTGGCATCGTATGAATGGTCGGTAAAAGAATAATTTGTGCCAAATACCTTTTCCAGCACGGTAGCACTTGCCGCAGAAATTCCTGCATGAGCAGCAACGTATTCAGGATGTGGCGGTGTAGGTATCACACTATTCCATGTGGGATGTCCCATTACGTTGCGTATATATGTAGCTGGCCGGAGTAAGCTATAATTATACTTTGTTTTCCAGATAGAAATGCTTGCATCATTCATGGCAATACCATGCAGAGCATAAACTGCCGCTGCTTCTCCCAGATCAAAGTTATTTTTAACAATGAGTTGAGTGAGGATATTGGTGGCATGTGCAGGTACATTCAGGTTGCCCGGCTGATCGCCCCAGAATTTTGCAATGATGGAATCCTCATGTGTAAGCGTTAACGATATAGTATATAATTCATTTACCATTTCAAAAAATGGCGAATGATCTGATTCACTATAAGCTATCGGTGGACCCGGCTGTGTTGCTGCTGCAATACTGGCAATAAAACTTCTGTTATCCCCCCAATGCGGATGTACAGGCAAAGCAGGTGCAGCAGGGGGCAGGGTGGTTGATATCCAGTAACCATCATGCCCCGTGCGATTGCCCTTCGGAGTAAATGTTGGATCAACAAGATGGCTGTAAGCCTCGTGTGCACCATCGGTTGATGACCAGGTAAAAATATTGTTTGCAACCTGGCGGCCATAGTCAACAGCATTCTGAATTTTCACTGCATCGGATTGGGTCTGAAATGTAGCTGCATAGGCTGCTTCCAGCGAATCAATACTGGCCAGGTTAACTGCTGACGTAGTTTTAAAAAAACTTTTGGTAAGCAATGCCATCGCAGCATTTACACTGGCCGGCCAGTAATACTGTCCCCGGCCTTTATCTGTTGCCACCCGTGTGCCGCCTATTTGCGGTAGCAGAGACTGGTAGTTTGGAATGCCTGGCACCAAAGCTTCATACATGGTAATGCCTGCATATGCAAAAGACCGGTCGCTTACAACAGAATTATAACCAGCAGTTGACCTTGTTAATCTAATCTGCATCTGCATCCAGGCGTTCGCTATATCAGCTGGGTATTTACCAACCGGACCAGGTGTATCATGTTTTTTGCAACTGGAAAATATAAGGTTGAATGCCAAAAAAGGTAAAATAAATCTGAGTTTCATAAAAAAGTTTTTAGTGATGTAAGTTTTTGTACGGCATAAAGGTCTTCGCAAGGGAAGGCATTACATACACAGAATGTGTAGTTGGAGGAAATGGCGTGTAACTGTACTATTTAGGGACATAGTTTGCGATACAGTAGGCGTTCAATTGTCACTGTATTAAAGAAATAACAATTTATTTTTTATCGAAACATCCTCGCTGCTTCTTAATGATGTGGCTTTTCCATTTAATTCATTCATTTGGTCTTTGCCAATACCTGTTACGGAATCTAACAAATCGCTTTCTTTTTTGCAGTCTAATTAATTTCTTTCTTTATATAGTTTGCCCGAGTTGGTTCGATGCTGTTGAACTAATTGCATAGAGGAGTAGCCTTCATAGGGATACAAGTGAATCATCCTTGAACCTTAGATACTTAAGGATTGATTACTAAGCAACAATTCCTGCCAGTCGTTCTAAGTCCCCCATAAATAAGTTCGAAAATTGTACAGGGAGGACGACATTTTTCTTAAATGCCAGAACCCGCTTTCAGAGCGGGTTTTTTAGTGCGAATATTTTAGCGTGTCCAGGTGCATCATTCATGTACGCAACACTATAATAGTCTTTGCAGATCAGATATTGCCAGGTTTCATCACCCGAGGTTAGGTTTATAAAAGAGGGAAATATGCAATAGGGTATTGAGCGCTCTTTTCAGTTTTGGAAATGAAAAGTTATAAATTAATCTCTTTGAGGACGCACGGCATTGCCAGGAAGTTACTCGGTAAACACTTTTTTGATTCCCAGCTTTTCCATCCTTGATTTTAACGTTGACGGCGGAAGGTTCAACATTTCTGCAGCAGCTCCAGGGCCCCATATTTTTCCATTGCATTTTTTCAACACCGCAAGAATATGGTCTCTTTCATTTTCCTGTATTGTCTTTGTCCTGGTCTCTGATTTTTGGTTTTCCGTATCATTGATAAATTCAGGCAGGGACATATCTTCAATGTTCCAGTTCCCGGATATTGCCCGGCCAACTGTAGGCTGTAAATTTCTTCGCCAGCTTTTCTGAAATTCCGCTAATTTTTTTACCCGTCTTGCGGTTGAAATATTGAATAAAATGAAAAGTGAGCGCAGGGATATCTTCGCTTCGTTCCCGGAGTGCCGGTAAGGTTATGGGAAAAACATTGAGTCTATAATAAAGATCCAGCCGGAATCTTCCCGCGGCCACTTCTCTTTCCAGGTTACGGTTTGTGGCTGCAATAATCCTCACATTTATCTTTAGCACCTGTCTCGAACCGACACGTTCTACTTCTTTTTCCTGTAATACCCGCAGCAAATTTAACCTGTAATTCCAAAGGAAGTTCTCCAATCTCATCCAGGAAAATGGTGCCATTATCTGCCTGCTCAAATTTACCGATCCTTTTGTCTGTTGCACCGGTGAAAGCACCTTTTTCATGACCAAACAATTCGGATTCTATCAATGTAGGCGGCAGGGCTGCACAATTAATTTTAATGAATGGTCGCCCGTTACGATCAGAACTATCATGTATGCAGTTGGCGATTTTTTCCTTTCCCGTACCACTTTCCCCAAGAATGAGTACCGAGGTATCTGTTGGGGCAACCTGGTTAATCAAATCCAGTACGTTAAGGATCGCTGGGCTGTTGCCAATCATATCTTTGAAACAGGACGGTGATTCTTTTGACGCCTGTGTTGGGTCTGCAGGCTGGTAATGCGTAGTTGATGGCTCTTTCTTTTCCGACTTGTTAGGGCTGCTCATGACTGCAAGTATTGGCTGCTGCAAACGGAATAGATTGTTAAGTCTTTCGGCATTGTATCCATCTGGAATCTTTCTGAAGAAACACAAAGACAAAGTGTAGTGATCAACGGTTATAAAGGTCAATACCATATTGGAATAGAAACCAAAGGTTTTTGCCAGCAGTGCCTGCATCCCATTTTTTTGAATTAACCCCGTAAAATCACTTCCGTTGTACCAGCCTGCTGAATCATCTGCAGATGTATTTTCCAGCAATTTTTCAATTTCGGGTACTTTTATTTTGGAGATGGTAGACAGTTCATCGATGCCAATTGCCTGGTATTCATTAAACCCGGTTCGCAGAAAAAGATAGTTGGAAAAACCAGTGCCTTTCACCGGTTTAAATTTTACAGATAGACAATCAAAAGGTATGAGTTGCTGAAGTACGTTCGCCGTCGCTGCCAGTTTTGTATTCGATCCTTCTTCTGTCGATGCAATTATTTCCAATGCTTTTTGCACTTTCCGTTCTCGACCTCAGTTTTGAGTACGATGCTTTTTGGCGGTACAGCAGTAAGGACGGCATTTATGCGCCGAGTACAGCATTGATCTATTCAGGAAAAAATATCGAAAGCAAATTTATCGGCCAGCAATACTCAACAGAACTTACCTATACACCTAATATGTTTTGGATTTCAGGGTTGAGTTTACGTGGTTTAAGTCTGAAGCCTATTTAAAAATGGCCAGTCCGGGGAAGGATATTTTATTTACCGGGTTTACTGCACAACTTAAATTCTAACAAAGTTTATACAATAATTGAATGAAGTAACACCGCAAATAACCGGCGGGCTGTTGAAACATGCACAGCAGGTTAGGTCTCAGTCGGAGATGCGGTTAAACTTCATGCGGCGATTCAGTTGATCAAAAATTTCGGGAGGCGTGACATTATCCGAAAAATACCTTGTAGTTTGTCTTTTCGTCTTGGCCTTGTTGATATAGCAGCATGTAATCGCATGTCCTGTACAACTTTTAAAAACTTCCTAAATTAAAAAACATGGATCTGCAACTAAAAAATAAAAAGGTACTTATAAGTGGTTCTACTGCCGGAATAGGATTCGCCATTGCACAACGGTTCTTGCAGGAAGGAGCGCAGGTTGTTATTAATGGAAGGACAAAAGAAAGCATCGATAAAGCCGTAGCTGAATTAAAGTCGTTGGTTGCAAATGCTGATGTCTACGGTATTGCTGCGGATTTTTCCAACGCAGGTGAGGTTGATCAATTACTAAGTAGCTTTCCTGAGGTGGAGATTTTGATAAATAACGCAGGAATTTTTGAACCGAAGGAATTTGCGCAAATTCCTGATGAAGACTGGTTTAGATTGTTTGAAGTGAACGTTATGAGCGGCATTCGCCTGTCACGACATTATTTTCCTAAAATGATCGAGAAAAATTGGGGCCGCATTATTTTTATTTCAAGTGAGTCGGCAGTATTTATTCCTTCAGAGATGATACACTACGGAATGACGAAAACAGCGCAAATAGCGGTGAGCAGGGGCTTAGCGGAGTTGACCCAGGGAACTAATGTAACGGTGAATTCAATTTTGCCTGGTCCGACAAAGTCGAAGGGCGTTGGGGGCTTCCTGGAAGACCTGTCAAAGTCAAGTGGTAAGACCATCAATGAGGTTGAAGAAGATTTTTTTAAAAATATGCGTCCAACCTCTTTGCTACAACGTTTTGCGAGTGTAGACGAAATTGCAAATACCACCGTCTACTTTGCCAGTCCATTGGCTTCTGCAACCAATGGTGCTTCCATACGGGTAGAAGGTGGGTTGGTCCGGTCAATCTTATAAAGCCTGAAATAAATTACATAGCACTTCATGACCTTTTTCACCGCAATCAGCGAACTAATTTGAGTGCACTGAATTGAATGGACAGGAGACAAATTGCATCAGTAAATTATTTTACTAAAGGGCACTCCCACACTGAAATTGACGGAAATGTTTTCTTTGAATGATCTGCCAGGGTAAACGGAATGACTGATATCGAAGTAGCGGATTTTGAATTCGAAATTTGCTGCAGGTGCACCGATCGTATTGATGAGGACAACAGGGATCCCCAGGGTCCAGTTGAGGGCACTATATTTTCCGATATTTTGTTCGATGAAACTGCTTACACCGATGTGGGAGTTTGGCGGAAAGTAAACGAAACCTGCGGTGATAGCCGGTGTCAGGAAGGTCTCGTATTTACCGACGTAGACAGTTTTGATGGAACGCTGGCGTAGCGGAAAACTATCTGCACCGCCAGCATCAATGTAATCTTTCAAATTCATTTTGTTGAGGGCTTGTTGGTTTTGCACGCCACTAAAAGAAAGGTTGGCTTCGAGCTTTAAGAAGATCCTTCCGAAGCTTTTTGTTTCATACAATCTGGTGTGACGGAGGGCAAATTCAAATGGATATAATTTTTGATTTTTCGTCGGTTCGTGTATCGAGTTGGCGACAAGGAATCTTTCCAGGATGATAGGAAGGTATACGCTAACCGAAGTCCAGTTGGTCGTGATTTTTTTATACCTCATGGACCGCGCCAGCTCCAGGTATTGGGTTTGGGCAAATTTTCTTGATACTTCATCCTTTACCGCTTCGAAATATTCCTGTTTTAATGCCAGCTTCATTTTCGCAAAATCGGCGTCCGAATGGCTTCCCTGCCGAAGCGCAGCTAAGATTTTAGCAAACTCATCATCTCTTTTAGCAGTTTCCTGTTTTATCAATTCGAGCAAGGTTTCCCGCTGCGCATCCATCATGTTTTTTTCGGCACAACTATTTAAAGTCGTTTTAGGTTTTTGAATCCAGGCGGTGGTGATCGTCATGCCTAACTGGTTGGTAAAAGTTTGGTCGGTAAAGGCCGATGCAATTGCGTTGGTAACATTTGCTTTTACACCTACGGTAGACACCGATCTTACCGGGTTATCGAGTCCCTTGGCTTGAAACATGTTATGATTCAGGGAAAACTCGCCACTCGCTGCATTGAAACTGACGTTGTTTTTATAGAAGGAAAGATCTTTATACCCGCTGAGGTAGGTCCCGATTTTATCAGATAAAAATAGATTCATCGCCCGGTTAGAAATTACCTGTTGGTTACTGCAGGAATCATTTCTGATGGTAGTATGAATACTCCCTAATTCTTCAACAATGGTTTGAAGTTCTTGTGGCAGTACCCTTGACGGAACACCAAAGAAGAGCAATGTTATTAAAGCCTGGAAAATTTTATTCATGGTGCAGGTCAGTTCAGTGAGCGTTCTTATTGTATGAACAAACTTCAGGGGGAATTTACAAACTTGCCCACGCAGATGCAAGATCGCCTGGCTTATGCTTTTGATGATGGAAGCGAAAAAAAACGTCTCCACTTGTTTCAATGCCAGCGCCTGGTAACTAAGCGAGCCCGGCTCGCAACATAAAATTGTTCGTGAATACTGCCTTGCTTTGTTCGCTCATCAACCTGTTTCTACATTCCTTCCACTGATCAATAGAGTTGCCATACATTTTTCTAAGCAGCGCGGGGTTAAATTCGCTCATTTGTCCCCAGTGCAGGGTATAATCGATGCCGCGTAATTCTAGTTCTTTCCAAACGCGCCTGTAAAAAGCCATCGTTCGGTTATTGTGCGAAGCATTAAACTCTATTGTCGCAGTCACGGGGAATTTCGTCCAGCCGAGCAGCGCCCGGCATTGTTTTACCCACCGGTAAGAGATAACGCCGGCATACAGGTTAACTTCTGGTTGAAGATTCATTAAAAGATCCAATACCGCCGTCGAGTTCTCTGCAGCTATTCCCAATTCCATACTCATGGCCCGGCCACGAAGCGTCGTTGTGGTAAATACTTCGCTACAGGCCCCGGTAAAAGGAACACTGTCGGTCGCAAGACTTTTTTTAACAAGCAGGCCAACCACCTTTGCCACCACCGCGCTGCTTCCTAAAGTTGTGATTCCACCGATCACTGGCAATAGCCCTTCTCCAGGCCCGATGGATCCGCTTGGTGTTGGTGGATTCTCCGGCCTTGCCTCATCAAATTTTCGTTTGTACATGGTGCGAACATAACCACCACCGGCAATATCGTGCGGGTTGAACGTAACCTCGAAATGCCAGGGTATCTCTCCGGGTCGCGGCAGGTTGACCTGGTGTGTTTTAAGATCGTTCATAACACTTCTGAATTCGGGTGTAAGATCCATCCGCCTGCGGACACACTCCAACTCATATTTTTCTTCAGCTTCAATGAGGAAACCAGCGATGATGCCGAAGGAGCCGAAACTAACAAGCGCCGCGTTGAACATGTCATCTTCCCGAACGAGGCGTGCGCCGATGGCCGCCACAAATTCGTCAGTAACCACGGGATACGAAGCTCGTTCGAGCCAGATGGTATTGCCTGGTCCCGCCACCAGGTGGATGCCTGCAACATATTCGGTCATCGAACCATACTGGAACGCAGAGCCATGCGTACCGGTAGAAATGGCACCTGCAATTGTTTGCCCGTTACTAGCTCCGCAGGTAGACAACGAATTGCCGTCTGACTCCAGCCGCTCGTTGACCTCTTGGATGGAATTGCCGCATTGGAAAAGGTACAGCTTATCAAAATCACGTGGGTAATCATCCCGGACCTGCTCTTTTTTCATACGCCACTTTAAATTCATACTGAGCGTGTCGAGTAACCAGTCGCCGGAAAATGCGACATCGGATAAAGACCAGGCACCACCTGCGGGGCGTAAAGTAGCGCCTGCATTGATCGCGTCGTTGATAATACCTTCCAACGCAACCGCGACTACTCCCATATCCTCTACATTCC
>JAURWD010000050.1 GCA_030655145.1 Ferruginibacter sp. | reverse complement strand
TATATACAGGAAAAAAGGGTGAAGCTTCGTGTTGCAAACCCGGTGATGCAATGGAGTATCCTGCTGGCAGGGATCGGTGCCTTGATCGCCATTACCTTTTTGTGCGGACATATTTTTCAGTCGATGGTGGCCGATGCGAAGATCTCCTTCGATGTCATCACGTTTTTCACCCTGGATCGATTTAGCATCATTGCATTCATAGTGCTTGGATGTGTGGCCATCAGTTATTTTTTTATATCCCAGATCATTATTTACCTGCTGCAACCCATACTGCCCCGCAGCATCGCGATGTTATTACTTTATGTAACCATTGTTGGGCTCGTCGCATTGACGTTCAGGATCAATTCCCCCGATGCGGTGTTCGAATTATATCTCCTCATCTGGCTCCTGATCTACCTGTTACTCCTGAACAACAAACACTTTTTTCTGCTGGCATCTGAGATCATCTCTTCACGCCTCATCTTCTGGCTTTTCTTTTTCTCCCTTTCCATTTCTTTTATCATCATCGTAGAGAATAAGAACAAAGAGATAGAACAACGGAAAAAATATGCGATTAATCTTTCTACAAAGGCAGATCCTTCGAGTGAGAAGCTGATGAATACGGTTCTTACTGATTTTAGAAACGAAGCGCTTTCACCCATTTTCTACCGCTTCCGTGCGGATTCGACTAATAAGAATTTAAAAGACAGTCTACTCAATGCCAACTTTACTGCATATCTAAATAAATATGATACACGGATCTTTACTTTTGATGCAAACGAGAACTCGTTGTACAATGAAGATTCTACCACGTTCAACACCTTAAACACGATCCTGAACACGCAGGGAAAAGAGACGGCGATCCCTGATCTTTTTTACTACGATGTGTCCTACGACCGGTTTACCTACATCAGTAAAAAGGAGATCTCTGATACTGCCGGTAACCAGCTTGGGTATATTTTTATTTTAGCCAGCCCCAAAAGATATAAGGTAGATGCGTTGTACCCGGAACTGTTTCTAAAGGGCTACAACAACTCCATCGAAAATTCGGCGATCTATTCTTACGCCGTCTACAATGAATTCAAATTGGTAACAAGTCACAACGATTATGCCTTCCCGTTACAACTCACACCGGCCAATATGCCGCTCGAGGAATTTAAAACAGTCAGCAAAAAGGGCTATGATGAGTTGTGGTATAAGGCAGGGGCAGACAAGGCAGTGATCATAGCAAAGCAGGATAATTTTTTCATTGAAGCCACCACGCTCTTCTCCTATCTTTTCTGTTCATTTTTATTGGTAACATCTATCTTTTGGGTGTTGAACGCGGTAATACGATCGAAGTTGCGCTGGCGCGAAATGCGTCGTTACTGGCAGATGAGCATTCGTAACCAGGTGCATAGTACCATCATTTTTATCAGTCTGTTATCCTTCCTCGTTGTGGGTGTGGCAACCATTTTATTTTTTATTGACCGCTACCATAATAACAACCGCGAAAAATTGAGTCGCACCATCCGCGTGCTGCAGAACGAAGTGGAGACGGCGCTTGGCCGCTTTATGACCTTTGATGACGAGATAAAGATCTACGATGAAGGTCACCGCGACCAGCTTGATGAAACCATTGCAAGGATCTCAGAAGTACATGCGGTAGACATCAACCTCTATGATATCGAAGGCAACCTGCGTGCCTCTTCTTTGCCGCTGCCCTACAACAAGGGTATCGTAAGTAATAAGATGGATCCCGTTGCTTACTTCCACCTTAACAGGTTGAAGGAGATCCAGTTTTTCAAAGAAGAAACGATTGGGACACTTAAGTACCTCAGCAATTATGTGCCCGTCCTCGACAATGACGGTCGCGAGTATGCATTCCTGAACATTCCGTATTTTACGTCCGAAGCAAAGCTTCGCCAGGAGATATCTAATTTCCTTGTCGCCATCATTAACCTGAATGCATTCATCTTCCTCATCGCCGGTATCGTTGCTTTCTTTATCACCAATCGGATCACGCGTTCCTTCACCTTCATCAGTAATAAAATGAAAGAAGTGAATTTGGGTAAGATGAATGAAGCCATCATGTGGAACCGCAGGGATGAAATTGGCGAGCTGGTAAAAGAGTATAACAAGATGGTTGGTAAACTGGATGATAGCGCGGCCGCACTTGCCAAGAGTGAAAGAGAAGGGGCGTGGCGTGAAATGGCCCGCCAGGTTGCGCATGAGATCAAGAACCCGCTTACGCCCATGAAGCTAAGCTTGCAGTACCTGCAGAAAGCAATAGATGCGAATACCGGTAACGTGTACGAGCTAACCAAAAGTGTTGCCCGAACTTTGGTTGAACAGATCGATCACCTGAGCCAGATCGCGGGAGAGTTCTCACAGTTTGCCAATATTGGAAACCCGCGTAACGAGGTTTTTAATTTGAATGAGACATTGAAACTGCTGATGCAACTGCATTCAATGGAAGATAACCTGGAACTTGAATGGAAGCCGGTACCGGGGCCGGTCATCATAAATTCAGATCGTACGCACATCAACCGATTGTTTACAAACCTCATTCAAAACGCTTTGCAGGCGATTCCCGAAGGTCAGCGGGCAAACATTACTATTGAGGAATCTATCTCCGGAGACCGGGTGTTGATCACCATCACCGACAACGGATCAGGTATACCCAACGAAGTGCGATCAAAAATATTTACGCCCAATTTTACTACCAAGACTTCCGGCACGGGGCTCGGACTCGCCATGTGCAAAAGCATTGTGGAACAAAGCAAAGGAAACATCTGGTTCGAAACCCAACTTGGCCAGGGAACTACTTTCTACGTTGAACTCCCCCTGATGATGGCTTAAATGTTTTTTAACTGGTGTCTCTGAAGGAGAAATTCTTCGAATTCGGCTAAGTTGAAACTGCTCAGGTTCCTTTCTTTCGGGAGCAAAGCTTTTTGTCCGGCCCATACGCCGTAACGAATGTCATCAAAGCCGGCAAGGCTGTGGGCATCCGGATCAATGGAAATAAGCACGCCTTTTTCCAGGGCATAGCCGATGTGCCGCCAATCCATATCCAGGCGGTTAGGGTTTGCATTCAGTTCAATTACTACCTGGTTGGCTGCACAGGCATCTATAATTGCCTTATGATCAATGGGATAGCCCTTTCGGCTGAGCAATAAGCGCCCGGTCATGTGGCCCAAAATGGTGGTGTACGGGTTTTCAATGGCTTTCAAGAGCCTGGCCATCGCCTTTTCCTCGGTCATCTTCAAATTTGCATGGACGGAGGCGATAACCAGGTCGAAAGTGAAAAGCACTTCGTTTGAATAGTCGAGGCTGCCATCATTCAAAATATCGCTTTCTATGCTTTTAAAGATCTTGAATGGAGCCAGTTGGCGGTTCAGTTCGTCAACGTATTGGTGTTGCGCCTTTACTCTTTCAACGTCGAGGCCGTTGGCGTAAAACGCAGTTTTGCTATGATCGCTGATCACCAGGTATTCCAATCCGCGACTTATTGCCTCACGCGCCATTTCTTCAATCGTATATCCGCCATCGCTCCAATTACTGTGACTGTGAATGATGCCTTTTATATCTGTTGGTTGTAAAAGTTCGGGTAGGGGTCCTTGTTGTGCGAGATGAATTACCTCGGTTGTTTCTCTCTGGCAAGAAGGTATAAATGCGATGCCTGCCTGTGAAAAAATATCAGCCTCATCTTTGCATAAATTAAAATCGATCGTGGGAAATGTCTCCATAAATATTGTCGCGAATTCTACGGAACAACCTCTTAAGAAAACCTGTCGTAGAAAAGGAGTTTCATCACAACTATACAAGCGAAATTTTAATCCTTGCGCAGCACGATATAGTAATTCGTTGTTGCTCTTTTCGACAAGTGTAAGATCTTGAACGGCATTGAAAACTGATTCAATATTTTCAGCCGTGTCATCAATAACAACTTCAAGTTCTGTTATGATTTCTAACTGCCGTTTGTATGCGCCGGTGAATGAAAATTTTTTATCACCAACGATTTTTTGGAGGAATCCATGGATCGTTTCTTCCATTACTTTTAGTTGGGCGAATAGAAAACTTCCTTTGCTCCGTAAATAAAATTCGATGGTTTCAGCAACGCTTTGTTGTGTTTTTTCTCCGAAGCCTTTGTATAATTTCAACCGGTTTTCTTCACAAGCATATAATAATTCACCGATCGTTTCTATCTCCATTTCTTTCCATATCGTCGAAATTTTCTTTGGGCCAATTCCTTTGATGTTCAACATTTCCATAACACCCGGCGGCGTCTTCTGTATGATGTCGATGAGTTGTTTCAACTCGCCCGTGCCTAATAATTCGATCACTTTTTTTCCCGTGGATTCGCCGATTCCTTTCAAAGCGAATATCTTTTCAGCCGGTAATTCGCTGAGCTGAACGGGCAATTTTTCTATGTTGAAAGCAGCGATCGAATACGATTTCGATTTGAAGCTATTCTCTCCGTGTATGTCCATCAATTTCGCTAGAAGCGAGAAGGAGTCTGCGATTGCGTTGTTATCCATCTTCTAAAATTAATGTGATTTTTCGAATTTTTTATCGCCACCAGCAATGTGCATGTGCTGTTAGGGAGCATGAAACAAATCGTTCTGCTGATCGAAGTGTTAGCGATGACTTCAAATAAAAAGTCCCGGCGATGTGCCAGGACTTTCGTATTAGTTTCGCTTCAAAAAAGCAAAGCTTACTTCTTTTTAGGAGCAGCTTTTTTTGCTGGTGCAGCTTTTTTAGCCGGAGCAGCTTTCTTTGCTGGAGCAGCTTTTTTAGCTGGAGCAGCTTTCTTCGCTGGAGCAGCTTTTTTTGCTGGAGCAGCTTTTTTAGCTGGAGCAGCTTTCTTTGCAGGAGCAGCTTTTTTTGCAGCTTTTTTTGCAGTTGCCATGTTCTTTAAAATTTAATTGGTTAGTAAATAATACTTAAAAGTAAAAATATTTTTTTACCTGCCAAAAAAAACTTTAATTCCTACGCGACCGCTTCAACTGCATTCACTGATATAAAACTCTTATCTCCTCTTCCTTTTTTAAATTCAACGATACCATCTGTAAGCGCGAAGATTGTAAAGTCTTTTCCAAGACCAACATTTTTACCTGGATGGTAAACTGTTCCGCGCTGACGAACGATGATGTTTCCAGCAATCGCTGGTTGTCCGCCATAAATTTTTACACCTAATCTTTTGCTTTGCGAATCACGGCCGTTTTTTACCGAGCCTTCACCTTTTTTATGTGCCATCTTAAAACGATTTTTATGTTATTATTTTCGGGTATGGTATAGGGTGAGTTGAACAAAATTTTGTCAACAAGTGCTATAACACTTCCACTTAAATTAAGCGATTTCTGTCACCTGGATTTTGGTGTAGTGAGTACGATGTCCGTGCTTTTTACGGAAACCTTTTCTTCTTTTCATTTTGAAAGCAATCACTTTATCTCCCTGTACCAGGTCAGATAAAATTTCAGCTTTTACAACCGCTTTCACATCAGCACCAAGGGTGATCGCACCAGCATTGTCTGTGAAGACAACTTCTGAGAATTCTACCTTATCGCCACTTTTACCTGCAATGTGCGGTACATACAAACTGTCACCTGCTTTTACTTTAAACTGTTGACCAGCTATTTTTACTACTGCTAACATATAACCAAAATTTAGGACGGCAAAGGTAAGGGATTTCAGATTAAATCGAAGAAATTAAACCAGTGATTTTTGATAAAAACCCGGTTATTGAGCGCTCGTACGGAGATTTTCGGCAAATTTAGGTTCAACCGGTTGATATTTCAGCGGTTAGGCCCTAGCTGAAAGGGTTTATATTCGCAATCAGTTATGAAAAAGTTGGTTTTTGGCGCAAAATTCATCTTCTCTGTCTACGGTTTCCTGCTGTTTATCGTGGTGATGCTGGTGCTGTTCCCCTTCGTTTTCCTGGCATCCTTCCTTGGACGGGTTAAAGGCGGAAACATTATTTACCGGTTTTGTAAGGGCTGGGCAGACTTCATCATGGTCCTTTGGGGGATTCGTCACAGGAATATATACGAGGTGCCTCATGATCCAGCGCGACAGTATGTATTTGTATTTAACCATATATCCTACATGGATATCCCGGTGATCATGAAATCAGTCCGGAAACAACATTTCAGGATATTGGGTAAAGCCGAAATGGGGAAGGTGCCGATCTTTGGTTTTTTTTATCGCAACGCCGTTGTAATGGTTGACCGTAGTAGTGCAGATAAAAGAGCAGCGAGCGTGAAGAAACTAAAGGCAGTGATCCGCAAAGGCATCTCCGTCGTGATAGCGCCGGAAGGAACCTTTAATACCACTGGCCATCCGTTGAAAGAATTTTATGATGGCGCATTTAAGATCGCGATAGAAACACAAACGCCCATTAAGCCGATGCTGTTCCTGGATACCTACGACCGCCTGAACAACCAAAGTATATTCTCCTTAACGCCGGGAAGATCCCGGACAATTTACCTCGAGGAGATCAGCGTAAGCGAATACACGATCAAGGATGTAAAGCTGCTTAAAGACAGGGTTTATAAATTGATGGATGAAAAGCTACGAAATTACGAAGCAAGCTGGATAACCGAAGTGTCCGCCCGCGAAGTTGCCTGAGTTTGCATGCTGGGCAACGTATCACTACAAAAAATTGAATGAACGAAGAAAAGACGATATCCCTGTTCAGTGAGGATGAGTTCATGGTTGAACCTCCTACGATCCCTGGTATAACAGTTACCGGTAAGCGCTACGGGGTGGTTATTTTGCCCTTGGCGCTTCCCACCACTTATAC
>JAURWD010000048.1 GCA_030655145.1 Ferruginibacter sp. | reverse complement strand
GATTGCGTTGTTTACTTCAACAGTCTATTTACTTTTTTTTCTTAGATAAAAAAAAGTAACAAAAAAAATCAAGGTCAAAAAAAATGGCTCCGCCTTTTTTGACCGGCCCGCCCACGACAGTTCAATTGACATTTCATTGATGCGTTAAAGTTTCTTATTTCGTATCGGTGACTTTCCGAGATTCCTTAAGCCATGATTTATCAAACTAGTAATATGTTCCAGGCTTCGGTTGAAAAGTCTGCCATACTTCGAGACACCCAACTACCGCTTTTACCAGGTACTTCTGCTTGTCTTTCTTAATCTTCTATAAGCCATTCATTCGTTGTAAGAACAGGTTATCAAAATCAAAGAGACTGCTCACTTAACAATTGAACAAACCTCGAATTCAATTGAGAAAATAATTTGAGTCTGCATTTCCTTCACCAGCCGTTGCAATGACGCAGCCCCGCCGGCGGCAGAGGCGACTGTGATGTAGTGAATAATTTAACGAAAAAGCAAAGGGTAAGAGCAATAACAAATTATAAAAATCATGAGAGCGATAAGGCTAACAAATACTAAATCGAAGAAATGAAACGGTAAAAGCAAGGCATAAAATAATTGAGTATAAAACAGTAGCCGCTGGCTGATGGCACTCATTTCCTACCCACAAATCCTCAATTAAAACTTGAAGAAAAAAAATTTGAAGAATTTTTTTTCTTCCTCCCCAACAAACCCTTCTCGCCCAACGTACAAGTAAGTGAACTCCCGGGACAATCTTATTCATCAATCATCTCAAATAATTTAATATGAAATCAACAAAGTTCTATTTACTACTTTCCCTTGGGATACTGGCAAATGTTATACTACAATCCTGTAAAAAAGATGACAACCCGGCACCGGTTCCACCGAAGGTGCAAAAATTATTATATGACTGGAAGATCATTAGTATCACTACTCCAAAGGTTGGCCAGGCAACAGACAGTAGTTTGTTGAAAGGCTGTATGGCAGACGATCTTATTAAATTTTCACTCACCGGCTTTGATTTCCAGGATGGCGCCACCAAGTGTGACTCGTCCGTATTTTATTATTCAAAAGGTAACTGGTCGTATAATCTGGCTTCAGATTCTTTGCAACTCGGTGCAACCACCCCTTCCAAATATGTGTCATGGAAAGTTGTCACACTAAATGACAGCATTATGCAGGTAAAATATACAGACAGTAGTAACGTGCTGAAGAAAATAGTAAAGACCATTTCTTTCAAACATTAAATACCTGGCTGCAACTTTCACGAAGGTTGCAGCCTTTCTATCCCCCAGGCAACATTGGATTCACCTCTCTTAAATGAATTGATTTACGGCTGCCAGAAAAATGACCGCAGCGCCCAGGAACAATTGTATAAATTGTTTTATACTGACATGTTCAGTACCTGCCTACGCTATACCAGCGACCATCATGCTGCCCTGACGATTTTGAATGACGCCTTTCTGAAAGTCTTTTTACATGTGGACCAATTTAATGATCGGGTAGGAGGGTTCCGGCCCTGGTTAAAAACGGTTGTGATCCATACCGCCATCGACTACACGCGGAAATTAAAAAAGCAAACGCATATTATTCATATTGACCATGTGCCAGAAGAAGGTGCCGACGATTTTGACCTGCGACATAATTGGAAACAGGAGGAGATCGGAGAGCATTTAAAAATGTTACCCCCGGTTACAAGAATGGTGATCAATCTTTTTGCTTTTGATGGATACACCCATAAAGACATCGCTGAACAATTAAATATAACCGAATCAACCAGCAGATGGCATGTTGGTGAAGCAAGAAAGCGCCTGAGGAATTCAATGGACCTTAAACAAGCAAAACTGGTACATCATGAATAATACCCGGCATCATAGCGATGTACCATTCAATGCCGAGTTTGGGTGGAACCAGATGAGCCTGTTGCTCGATCAACGTTTGCCTGTGAAGTCCAGCCCTGCGCAGCGAATCAGTTCCCGCTTGGTACGCAGCCTCTCCCTTGTTTCCGCATTGCTTATTTTATCCTTTCAATTGAATGTGCCGGGTATACCACGGCGATTTTACAGTGCCGAAAACCAGGTAGCGTTTACTAATCCAACTCAAATTGGCAACTTTTCTAAACCAATCCTGGCAGTAGTCAAACAGCTGCCTAAAACAACTGTATACCCGGATTTTTTATCGCATCCTGCGAAGCAGCTAGATGTATTTAAAGGTGAAAGTCTCGTAACTGGAGAAGATATACCAGCAGCAAAAATTCCGCTGGATGGATTAATGCTGCAACCCTACTCAGCGTTGAAATACACTAGACAAATTGAGCTATCACCACAGGCAGCAATCAACCAACAGAACGCAACTACAGTGAATAAAAAGCGACAGTGGCAATTGAGTGTTGGATTAGCTCAAAATATAAATATGCACGGAGGTCAAAAAATAGCGCCATCACCTTTTGCGGATGTGACTTACCAGCTTAGCCCGCGTGTTTTTTTAAGTACAGGTGTTCAGCCATATTCGCGTGTGATTAATACAGCAAGCGGGGTTAGCAAGAGCGGCGTGGTCAATGATCCTCAAAATGTGATCAGTAACTATAGCGAGCAAACTAGTTTTAAAAACCTGGCCTACACAGATGTGCCAGTTTTCGCAGGCCTGGATTTGTCAAAGCAGTTGGCCGTGCAGGCCGGTGTGCAGGCATCTTTTCTTGTTTCGAAAACAAGAACAACGGAAACTGTTTTCTACGATAATCAGCGGAATCCATTGCCTGTGGTTGGTAACCCACCTGCTACCACCGCTGCAGCACCTTCTCCCGAGGTGCACGAAGTAGACCTGAGAAAAGTGGATATGCGATTCGTGGCAGGTATTCGATATTCGCTGGGCAAAACTGCGATATCCCTGGACTACCAGCAGGGTTTTCAATCTTTACTAAACGGGCCGCAGGTGAGCGAGGCAAAGAATAGCCTCCTTTCCGTAAAACTGCTGGTTACACTCAAGTAATTTTTTTGCCGTACGTGTGAAGGATTCAGCAGCGAGCTGAAATTTTGGTAACGAATTTATCTTACATTGAGTCTTCGTCTCATGCCAGAAAACCCGATCCGTTATGACTCCCCGGAACATCCTACCATTTATTTTTTTGTGTATTGTTTGTATTTCTTGTAAAAAAGACGATTCATCGGTAGATACCGTCGTTTTTTATGGGCTGGTAAAAGATTCGATAACGCTAAAAGGTATTGGAAATGTTTTAATAAAATCAACCTGGTACAACCGATCTGCCAACCAGGAAATCGCCGTGGATTCCACAGTGACTTTGGCTGATGGTAGTTACAAAATGATTACTGCTATTGACCACGAAATGTTCAAAACGCATTTGCTCAATATCAACGCCAGGGTTCCGGCAAATTATATCAGCCCGCTTGACGTTGCCCATGCTGATGTTGGTATGTCTTTACTGGGTATTCAATCCGAAAGTCCTGGTTTACCGATCTTGTACATGTATCCCCGTGCCGATCTCAGCATTCACCTCAAAAAAACTTCTCCTGATCCCATAAGTCAGTTCGAGTTTCGCTACAATTTCCAGGGGCCAGACTTCAGGAACTATTTTCTTTTAACCGGCAGTTCCGTACCTGCCGATTCAACCTTCATTGTTCGCACCGCAGCAGGCCTGGCAACCAATATTAACTGGAGGCGAGTAGATAGCCGCGGAACGGAAACGAAATTTCAAACTTCCCTTACTTGTGTTCCCGGTTCGGGAAATTCAATTCAGGTAACCTACTAAGCAGCACATCCCATCAGCTAATAAATTAACAGAGATCTAAACAGCAATCCCGAGCCCCAGCCTGCTGAAAATGTGCAGGAAGGTGCAGGCGCGGAAGCGACATTTTGCCGCCAGGTGGGGGTTCATTTAAGGTATCACCAGCACTCTCAACGGCCATAAGTCGCCTTGGCAATATCAGCCTAAAATTATAT
>JAURWD010000047.1 GCA_030655145.1 Ferruginibacter sp. | reverse complement strand
AGCGTCAGCGAGATTTTTCAAAGAAGCGAAAGCAGCGCCGTTGCAATGACGCTGCCCCGCCGGCTGAGGAGGCGACTGTGGCGAAGTAAAAACTGTATCGAACAAAGAATACAGTACCAGCAAAAAATAAAACACAGACAGCGTCAATGAGTGCAAACAAATTGACGCTGCATCTCTTTCACCGGTTGTTGCATAAGGCGCATCTTTCGGTTCGGTGACGACGAAGTCGGCATTGAAAACATCGAGCGTAAGCGAGATTTTTCAAAGAAGCGAAAGCAGCGCCGTTGCAATGACGCAGCCCCGCCGGCGGAAGAGGCGAATGCGCCGAGTCGAATTAATTTAACGAATTATGAAAACACAAAACGCAACAAAAGAAAAAATTTAAATTAGAATCAATATGTGACTTAAACTGACTCTGTAATTCTACTCACCAGCCGTTGCAATAACACAGCCACGCCGGCTGCAAAGGCGAATGCACATCATTCATCGCCAGAAAATACAACTCAACCTGCATTTCTGCGGTTCCCTCCACTTCTGCCTGTAAAAAAATTCATCACCAATTATTTTTGAGCCCGAAAAGCCAAAACCAAATTTCCCAACATAACATAATTACATCAACACTAACATCATGACAAGGACACATCTTGCAGGTGGCAGCTTTATGCGCCGCCCGATCTCCCGGCACTTCATCTACGTACTCTGCATTTTTTTGCTCGGCAGTTTTTCAACGCTGCAGGCGCAGGACGTATTGGTCGGACTAACTTCTAACGGCGGGCCCGAAGGCAAAGGAACCGCGTACTCCATCAAAAGCGATGGAAAAAATTTCAACGTGATCAAAGGATTTGCAGACTGGGGCGCTAACCCCGTCGATGACCTGGTGAAAGGTTCCGATGGCAATCTCTATGGCCTTACGCCGGAAGGAGGCACCTACAATCATGGCACCTTGTTCCGGGTTTCCAACACGGGAAGCATCACGATCCTAAAACACTTTAACCTGTCGGTTGATGGTGGCTATCCAAGAGGCAGCCTGGTACAGGCCAGGGACGGAAACTTTTACGGAACCGTGAGTGCAGGTACGGTTAACAATGGTGGCGGCATTTTCCGCATCACGCCAGGTGGACAATATAGTGTGATCAAAAGTTTGCTGGTGAATACCGAGGGCGGACATCCACATGGAAAACTGGTGCAGGGCAGTGATGATAATTTGTACGGACTCGCAAGTTCAGGGGGAACACTTGGGTATGGTACCATTTTCAAGATCACCATGGCCGGGCAATACACGATGATGAAATCGTTTACAAAAACTGATGGAGCAACGCCCTATGGTGGCCTTATTCAGGCCAATGATGGCAATCTCTATGGAATGACGTACACAGGCGGAACAACCAACGATGGCGTTATCTTTCGCTTCACTACCGGCGGTGCATACACGATTTTGCGTAGCCTGAACGATCCTGACGGCATCTACCCCCGCGGAGATTTGATACAGGGAAAGGATGGCTGGCTCTATGGCATCACGCCGGCCGGCGGTCTCTACAATGGCACCATTTTTAAAACCACGCTCGACGGAAAAACATTCTCTGTGATAAAAAACTTATCCGCTGGTATTGAGGGTGGTAATGCAACTGGCAGTCTCTTCCTCGCCAGTGATGGCAATTTTTGGGGCATGACCTACAGTCTCAGCGGTGGATTTGGTGGATCCATTTTTAAGATGTCCACCGCCGGTGTTGTTACGGTCGTAAAAAAATTAACGCCCGCAACGGATGGCAGCTACCCCATGGGTGGGCTGGTGCAGGGAAGCGATGGCGCTTTGTACGGCATGACGAACCTAGGGGGAAAACTTGCACTGGGAACGATCGTCAAAATAACCACTGCCCACGTGTTTTCGGTCCTGACACATTTCAACGGCGCGTTGATGGGCAATACGCCACAGGATAATCTTGCTATAGGAAAAGACAGCGCTTACTACGGTGTAACCCGCAATGGCGGCACATATAACTATGGCACTTTGTTTAAGATCTGCGGCGGCACCACCACCGTGTTGCGTTCCTTTAACCGGAACGTTGACGGGGGCAACCCGATGGGGGGATTGGTGAAAGGTAAGGATGGAAACATTTACGGTACCACGGAAACCGGGGGCACCAATGGAAGTGGAACGATTTTCAAATGGACTGCGGCTGGCCAGTTTTCTGTGTTGCGTCATTTGAAATCCGCCACTGATGGTGGCGAGATAAAAGGCACTATGATCGTAGGCCTTGACAGTGCCCTGTATGGCATGACCTATTCCGGTGGGACGGGCACCGGCGGAACAATTTTCAGGATAACAACCGGCGGTTCGTTTAGTGTGCTGCGGCATCTTGTACCGGCGACGGATGGCAATTATTCAGAAGGCGGATTGGTGGAAGGAACGGATGGTAGCTTCTACGGCCTGACAGGTTATAACAGCCGGTTTTTCAGAATAACAAAGGGCGGCTTATTCACCGTCTTGAAAACCCTTGTTTCAGGCAGTGACGGAAGCGGCCCTGCCGGCAATATGGTCCGCGCCAGTGATGGATTTTTTTACGGAACTATGGCTACGGGCGGCACTTATGGAAAGGGCGTGATCTTTAAAATAAGTACTGCAGGTGCAATGACCAAAATGCGCCACCTGAATGGCACGTCCGATGGTGGTAATCCTAAAGGAGGTTTGGTGATCGGCACTGACGGTGCATTTTACGGTACTGCCTCAACAGGTGGTAGCAGCCAGGCGGGAACTATCTTCCGGATAACTAACCTCAATGCATACTCGATCCTGAAAAACTTTAACATCACCTCAGACGGAAGTTCTCCGCAGGGAGGTTTGGTGATGGCGCCAAAGATCAGCCTGGTCGCAAATGCGCAAGCTAACCTGGCCACCACAGAAGATGTCGCGAAATCCCTTACTTTAACTGGCACGGGTGCTGTGGTCCTGAACTACAATATTGCCATTCCACCGCGCCATGGATCGATGAATTCCGGAACTGCTTCAGCAAGAACCTACACGCCTTTTGCGAATTATTCAGGGAAAGATTCTTTCGCCTTTACAGTGAGCGTGGGTTGTATCACCTCGACACCAGCCTGGGTCACCTTCAACATCACTGCGGTAAATGATGCACCGGTATTAGCCTTCATTGGTAACAAAACCGTTGCGCCAAACACGCAACTAAAGTTCACCGCTTTCGCAACGGATGTTGATGCGGGACAAACAAAAACATTTTCGCTCGTGACACCACCAACCGGTGCTTTGATCAGCAGTACCACCGGCGCGTTCACCTGGACGCCAACCACGACCGGCAGCTTCATTTTTAAAGTAAAAGTGACAGACAATGGTTCACCGGTGTTGTTTGATGACGAAACGATCACGGTGACAGTCGCAGCCCCACCAGCTGGGCTTCTGCCTGCAGCTGAAGAAAATCCAACGATGCGCCTTCATGGGATCAAGGGTATGTCTCCGGGCATCTATCCAAACCCGGTTACCGAACAATTTAAGATCGTGCTTGGATCAAATTTCCAGGAGGTAAAACTGAGTATTTTCAGCACTGATGGAAGTATGGTTTATAGTAGAACACATAATGGCAGCAGTGGCCAGTTAACCGTTAACGCCACCCAGCTGAAAGCGGGTGCGTACACCGTACAGGTTGAAACAACCGCTGGTGTCTCAGCGCACCGGATGGTAAAATTGTAAATGATATAGAAAGGAAAAAATGAAGCCCATGATCGACTGGTAACCGATCATGGGCTTGAATTTTTTGTGAGAAGAAAACTATTCTAAATCTTTTACGCGTGCTTCGTAATGGGAGTAGCCTGCAGTATCGATTGTCACATGGTTGTCCTACTTTGTTATAATGCTACCCATCTGCTTACCGAGTTTTTCATATTCGATATCATTCGGTTCCCACAACTCGAGCTTGTTGCCCTCCAGGTCCATGATGTGGACGAACTTCCCATATTCAAACGATTCGATCTTATCTTCGATCACCACGCTATCTTTTCGCAATTGTTCAACGAGGGCTTCAAGGTTTTCCACCCGGTAGTTGATCATGAAGTCTTTCGTGGATGGTTCGAAATATTTCGTTCTTTCCGAAAACGGGCTCCACTGCGTATATCCTTTCCTGGTAGAGTCAGCTCCCTGCCGCCATTCGAAAACAGCTCCATAATCATTGGTTTGCAAACCAAGGTGCTTCTTGTACCATTCCCGGACTTTTTTAGGATCCTTGCATTTGAAAAATATCCCACCAATGCCCGTTGCTTTTTTTAGTGCCGGTGGCTTGACCTCAAATTTTTCTACAAAAGACCGAAACGCAAAACCAAGTATAAAGGTGGCCAGCAGCGCGGCGGTAAACCATACTCTCTTTTTCATGTTTGTTGGTTTGAGCGGCAGATAAAACAATGATGTCCTGCTGCCGTTCCGTGCAAATTAGGTCTTTGAAAGATAAGGCACAATACAGGGAGCCGGATTATTCTTTCCTTCGAACCACGTTAACAGTACTAGCACCTGAACGCAGTTGGTTTCGCCCGCTCACCTATCATCTCCACCCGCCGCCTAAATTGCGATACACATTTACCACCGCGTTTAATTGTTGCCTCCGGGTTTCCACTAATTCCAGTTTTGCTTCCAAAGCATCCCGCTGCGTCATCAACACTTCAAAATAATCTGCCCGCGCAAATTTGAAAAGATCATTCGCAATGCTGATCGACTGCGTAAGTGCATTTACCTGTTTTGACCTGAAGTCGAAACTCTGTTGAAGATTGCTGATCCCTGAAAGCTGCGTCGACACTTCGAGATATGCTTTGAGGATGCGGCGCTCGTAATTGTACATGGCCTGCACCTGCCGGGCATTGGCTGAATTAAATTCTGCCTTGATCCCGTTCCGGTTGACTAATGGTGCCACCAGGTCACCGGCCAGCGAGTATAATAAAGACGCCGGGAGTTTCACGAGGTAGGTTGGGTTGAAAGCCTGGAAGCCGATGGCCGCCGACAAACCAAATGAGGGTAAAAATTCTGCCCGTGCTACCTGCACATCCAGTTTCGCTGCAGTTAACTCCAACTCCGCCTGCCTGATGTCTGGACGGTTGGTCAGTAACTGTGCAGGCAAGCCGGTACCAACTACGGTCGGCACTTTTTCCAGGAAGTCCGCCGTGTCTCGTTGGATTGGCTGAGGATAACGCCCAAGCAACAGGTTGATGCGATTTTCCGTCTCCGTAATTTGTTGACGAATGTCGAACTGCAGGCTTTCAGTTTTCAATACCTCAGCCTGGAATTTCTGCACGGCGAGTTCTGTGGCCCGGCTGGCCTCTTTCTGAATTTTCACCACGTTAAGCGCATTCTTCTGGAGTTCGATGTTCTGCTGAACGAACATCAATTGGTTGTCCAGCGCTTCCAATTCATAGTAGGAATTGGCTACTTCCGCGATGAGCCCCGTTACCACGAAGTTTCTTCCTTCCACACTGGCGAGATAGCGCGTGACCGCTGCCTTTTTAGCGTTGCGTAATTTTCTCCAGATATCAACTTCCCAGTTGGCCACAGCCGCGACGGCATAGTCCATTAGCGGATCCGGCATCTCTTTCCCGGGCTTTATCTCGGTAGAGGCATCGCCAGCTCCCTGGCTGGTGTAGCGTCCGACCTTTTCTACCCCGATACCGCCCCTTAAACTAACGGTAGGCAACAACGCTGCTTTCCGCAGGCGGATTTCGTTCCTGGAAATTTCAATTTCCTGAAGGGTGATGTTGAGTTCCTGGTTGTTTTTTACCGCGGTGTCAATCAACGCCAGGAGGTATTTATCGGGGAAGAAAGTCCGAAAATTTATAGCAGCTGCACCCGACGTGTCACCGTTGCCGTTATAGGTAGCGGGCAGAGTTTTGTTTTCGCTCCTTTGTGTGATCGCCGGCACCTTGCAGCTGCCAAGGGCAGCACAGGCAAGCAGAACGGCAAGGTTCCTTTTTATTCTTGTATTAAACATTGTGATCGATTTCTTCTGTTAACGGATTTTCATTTTCATCTTGTACCAACTGGCGTCTTTCGGCGAGGCGCCCAAATATGTAATAAAGACCAGGGATGATCAGTACGCCGAACACGGTACCAAAAAACATCCCGCCAGCGGCGGCCGTACCAATCGTGCGATTACCGATCTTTCCCGGCCCCGAGGCAAATACTAACGGTATCAGCCCCGCGATAAAAGCAAACGAAGTCATGAGGATCGGGCGGAAGCGCACGACGGAGCCTTCAATGGCTGCCTGTAAAACCGTGTAGCCTGCCCGGTGTTTCTGCACGCCGAACTCTACGATGAGTACCGCGTTCTTTCCCAACAAACCAATCAGCATGATCATGGCTACCTGGGCATAAATGTTATTCTCCAGTCCAAAGACCTTGAGTAAGAGGAAGGCACCAAACACACCCGCTACGAGCGAAAGAATTACAGAGAACGGCAGGATGAAACTTTCATATTGTGCCGCCAGGATCAGGTACACGAAGGCGAGACAAATGATAAAAATATACATGGCCTCATTCCCCCGCCCTACTTCATCTTTCGAAATACCTGCCCAGTCAATGGCGAATCCGCGAGGCAAGGTTTTTTGTGCTACTTCGTTGATCACCTTGATGGCCTCGCCACTGCTGTAGCCCGCGGCCGAAGAGCCACTGATCTCAGAGGCATTGTACATATTGTGCCGGGTGATCTCCGACAAGCCGTAGACCTTTTCCATCTTCATAAAATCAGAGAAAGGCACCATCTCATCCCGGCTATTTTTTACATACAATTTCAGGATGTCTTCCGGCAGGGCCCGGTATTCCGGCGAAGCCTGTACGATCACTTTATACTGGCGATCGTACTTGATGAAACTGATCTCGTAGTTGCTACCGATCAAGGTGGATAAAGTGTTAAGGGCATTTTCAATGGTGATCCCTTTTTGTTGTGCCAGGTCGTTATCAACCCGCAACATATACTGCGGAAAACTTGCGCTGTAAAAGCTGAATACAGAAGACAGTTCGGGTCGCTTGTTGAGTTCCTTCACAAAATCGTTATTCACCGTTTCCATCTTTTTATAATTACCCGATCCCGCTTTATCAAGCAGGCGTAATTCAAAGCCGCCGGCGGCGCCATACCCCGGAACAGCGGGCGGTTGAAAAAATTCGATCGTGGCCCCGGTGATGTCTTTTGTTTTTTCTTCCAGCTCCGCCATCACCTGTTGCACGTTGTGTTTCCGGTCGTCCCAGCTTTTGAGGTTTATCAGACAGGTGCCTGCATTTGCGCCGGTACCCTCAGTAAGAATCTCGTAACCTGCAAGGGCAGAAACGGATTGCACATCTTCGATGCCTTCGGCAACTTTTTGCAGCTTCTCCGCTATTTGGTTGGTGCGTTCCAGCGAGGATCCGGGTGGCGTTTGTATCACCGCGTAAAACATACCCTGGTCTTCATTCGGAATAAAGCCCGCGGGCACGCTGTTGTTTAAAAAAAAGATGCCGATGCAAAAAGCGATCAACATCAAAAAGGTTAACACGCGCCGGTTTACGATCTTCACCAACAGGTTTTGATAATTACCGGTTAGCCCGTTGAACCAATTATTAAAGCCGCTAAGCACCCGGCTCATCACTGTTTTCTTCTTTACCTTACCATGCGTATTTTTCAACATGAGCGCACAAAGCGCGGGAGTAAGGGTGAGAGCGACAACGCCCGAAAGTATGATGGAAGTTGCCATGGTGATCGAAAACTGCCGATAGAAAATTCCCACCGGGCCCGACATAAACGCTACCGGGATAAACACCGCAGCCATTACAAAAGTGATGGCCACAATGGCACCACTGATCTCGTGCATCGCCAATTTCGTCGCCGCGGGGGCGGAGAGATTTTTCGTCTCCATATTCGCATGCACCGCTTCAATTACCACGATGGCATTATCTACCACGATACCGATCGCAAGCACCAGGGCAAACAAGGTTATGAGGTTTAACGTGATTCCGAAATACTGCATAAACACGAAGGTGCCGATGAGGGAAACCGGTACCGCGATCGCCGGGATGAGCGTCGACTTCCAATCGCCGAGGAAAAGAAACACCACCAATCCGACGAGGATGAAGGCCTCCACGAGCGTATGAATTACTTTTTCAATTGAGGCATCGAGGAACTTGGAAACATCATAACTGATCTCGTAATCCATCCCGCGGGGAAAAGAATTGGCTTTGATCTCCGCCATCTTCGCTTTCACTTTTTTGATAACATCACTGGCGTTACTTCCATAAGATTGTTTTAACACGATGGCCGCTGAAGGTTTGCCGTTGAGGTTCGAATAGATATCATACATGGAACTTCCAAACTCAATACTGGCCACATCTTTCAGGCGAAGTAATTCACCGTCCGGACTGGAGCGCAGCACGACATTTTCGTATTGTTCCTTGGTGGTAAAACGGCCGGAATATTTTAGCACATACTCAAACGCCTGCGATCTTTTACCGGAGCTCTCGCCGGTTTTACCCGGGGAGGCTTCAAGGCTTTGCTGGTTGAGGGCTTCCATTACTTCTTCGGCGGAAATTTTGTAGGCGAGCATCCGGTCCGGTTTTAACCAGACACGCATGGCATACTCCCGGTTACCAACAATATCAGCGACACCTACCCCATCTACCCGCTTCAATTCAGACAAAACATTGATGTCGGCAAAATTGAAAAGGAACTTTTGATCGGTTGCGGTATCCTTGCTGTAGAGGTTGATGTAAAGCAGCATGTTCGATTCTTCGCGGGTGATCTTTACACCTTCGCGTACAACCAGTGGCGGTAGTTTATTAACCACGGAGGCCACGCGGTTTTGAACGTTTAATGAAGCCTGGTTGGGATCGGTACCCAGGTTGAAAACAACCTGTATTGTAGCCTCACCGTCGTTACCCGCATCGGAGGCCATGTACTTCATTCCGGGTACACCGTTGATCGCTCTTTCAAGCGGAATGATCACCGACTTGATCATCAATTCGCCATTGGCGCCGGGATAGGCAGCGGTGACGTTTACCTTGGGTGGTGAGATGGAAGGAAATTGCGTAACAGGTAATTGCGTGATCGCGAGGATGCCGAGAAAAACTATTATAAGCGAGATCACAATGGACAGAACTGGCCTTTGTATAAATTTATTAAACATCGATTATGTTTTTGGTGAACTATTCGGCCTTTAACCGTAATTGCGAAATCACTTCAGCGGGGTTTTGGTAAACGAAGTGAATCTGGTCGTCGTCCTTTACTTTTTGCACGCCTTCCAGCAGCACCTTGTCAGTTTCTGCGAGGCCGGTTGTTACAAAATAGAGATCGGGCATTTGCCCGGCAATGGTGATCTCCCGTGAGCGAACAACATTGTTTGGTCCTACTACAAAAACATATTTCTTATCCTGGATCTCGTAGGTTGCTTTTTGTGGGATCACCAGCGCATTGCGCAGAGGGATGGTCATAAGCACCTTACCGGTCTCACCATTTTTAAGCAGGCGTTCCGGGTTAGGAAAGTTGGCGCGGAAAGCAATGTTGCCCGTCTCATTATTGAACTCGCCTTCGATGGTTTCGACTTTCCCGGTGTAATTCAGCGGCTGGTTGTTCGCCAGCAGTAGTTTCACCTGCGGGTTTCCGCGATCCTTGATATTAGTTTGATATTCGAGGTACTCGGGCTCAGAAACATTGAAATACGCATATACCTGGCTGTTATCTGAAAGAGTCGTGAGTAATTCGCCTTCGTCGATGAGGCTACCCAATTTTTTTGGAAGGCGGTCAATGATGCCGGAAAACGGGGCCCGGATCTCCGTAAAGGAAAGATGAATTTTTGCGAGCGAGATGGCGGCCTTCGCCTGTTGCAGTTTCGCTTCCGCCATCGCCTGTTCGTTGGGTGACACCACATTTTTCTCCACGAGTGATCTCGTGTTGCGTAATTCAATTTCAGCCGCCGTTGCTTCGGCCTGGGCCTTCATCAATTCCGCTTCGTAGAGTTTCGGCATGATCTTGAACAACACCTGTCCGGCGGTTACAACCTGGCCTTCATCTACATAAATATTTTGGAGAAAGCCTTTTTCCTGGGCTCGTATCTCGATGTTTTTGATGGAGCGTATTTGCGCAACATATTCTTTTGTAAAGGAGGTATCGACCCTGAGCGGACTGGTTACTGAATAGGAACCTTCTTCTTCTTTTGCTTCTTTTTTTGCAGCGCAGCTTGTGAGGCACACCAGTGCATACAGCCCTGCGCACATGATAATCTTGTTCATTTGTGAGTGGAATAATTAGGTTGGTAATGGGATAAATAACCAATTGGTTAAACTATTTCCGCAGGTGTGCTGCGGGAATTTGCAGGTGCCGGTACATGGGCTCACCGGGATGCCGGGCAACCGAAGTACAGAAGATTAAATGGAATGCACCTGGAACACGATCAGATCCTTAGGTTTCTATGAACGATGTAACGGGGGGAAACAGGGTACCAGGATGTTGGAATGGCCCTGCTTGAGTGCTGTAAAAAAGGTAAAGCGGAATGGTAGGAAGCAATCGCATGAAAGCCAGTGATGAGGCGTAGATTCTTGTCGGCAGAATCATTTTCATCTTCCTCGGCAACGTCTTCGTAGAAAAGAATTTTTACTTCGTCAGGAACGCCGCTGTTGCCTTGAGTGATCTTATCCCAACCTTCATACAAGGTATTTGCCAGGACAAAACGAGTATTTTTTTGGGCTGATAAAGCGGCTTCGGCATGAACGTCGGGGCCGGCGAATGCGTGGACGCTGCCACCAAACAGGAGGAAAACCAACGAAGCTAAAAAGAAACGGACGTTCATTTGTCCGGCGAAATTAGAGAAAAATGTGCATGCAAATTTATTTGGGTCAGAATTAACAGGGCTTTTAATCAGTGGGTGGAATACGCAAGTGCCTTGATTTTGCAGCTGCCTGAAACATTATCTACAAGAGACTTTGCCAGCCCACTTCATCTGAGGTTGCGGGTGTGGCGAAGAAAAACTTTTACATTTGTCCCTGACTTATGCCAAGCAAAACATCCCAACACATTTTACCAACTTCCACCAATCTCCTGGGTTTTTGCCTGTTTGTTATTACCTCCTTTCACATTTCTGACAAGGCGGCTTCAAGTGCCATTGATGAATTTGTTTCCATCATCGCGTTGCTGTTGGCGTTCTCCTGCCTCCTGTCATTTATTTCCATTCGCTCAAACAATGAGCTGCGCAATCAAAAGCTGGAGTGGCTTGCCGACTGCCTGTTCCTGGTTTCACTTGCAGGAATTATCGGAATCATTTTCCTGCTTATTTTCAAATTCATTCGCTAAATTTTTTCAATATTTCTTAGGTGAGCAAACACGTCGCTTATAATTCTCTTTAAAAACCACCAAGCGCCGTACCTCGATGTCTCTCAAATGCCAGCTGTGTTGATTGTCAAGAGATGAGTGCCTGCCTGACAGCTAAGAAATTTCATAACCCATTAGTTGCACATATGCGGGGTAATGGTTACCAAAAGATGCTGGCGCTGATCCAACCATGAAAAATACAAATGGTGATACACCAATCTCCTGCGGAAGCCGGAATCCACGCTTTGCTATATGTGGTATGCTTACTTCAAGGCGGAATCACCTTTTCACCGGGCTGCCGCATATGGAAATCTTGCCATCGTAAAAATCTTATTTTATGGAACCGAAAATCACCGGGCCTTCACCTGGAGTCGCCGAATTCATTCCTGATAAAATCTACAATTACCGGGTTTCTTTTCTGACTCTTTTTCTGTTTACAATTCAAAAAAATCTCAGCCGAAAAACTAATACCTTGTTGAGCAAACAAACAATCCCCATGTCAATTATGGACCAGGAAAAAATTCAGCAATCTTTAGCGGCACTTAAAACCAACCCGGCTTTATCTCAGCATGATTTTGGCAATATCGTCCGGGCCTTCGCCTTACACCCTGAGCAGGATAGGTTTTTGTTAGAAACGAATTTGTACAATGAAAAATTAGCGGAAACGCTGCTGGTCTTTCGCAAAAGAATCGCTGAGGCTACCAGGCAAGGCAAAGATTTAACGCAGTTGATTGACCGGCTTTTTCTGCATTATATTGTCAATACAACGGGGCCGATCCTGGAGGCCGAAGACAGCGATCCCTTTGATGTTGTTGAAGCAGCAACCCGGTATGCAGGTTTATTAAATGTCGGGATGACCAGGGATACTGAAGGCAATTCCATTTTGAACATCGATGGTAAAGATGTGACCTGCCCGCGGTGGGAACGGATACCAGGCTTGAGTTCAGCCTACACCCTACGCACGATTGGGCCTGTCATTAACCGGGCAAGATATGGACGTGATGATGTAATTCCCTCCAACGCTTTTGGTTTTGACGAAGATGCGACGGGCCATACTTTAGAGAATGCCATCACCATGGCTGAGCTTGCACACATCGCATATTTCACACCCGCCTTTGTGGAGAAACAACTGGCAGACTGGGGCTATCATTCGTTCAAGTGGATAGAAAATGCGGAGACAGATACGCAGGTATTTTTGGCGGGAAAAGACGAGCATTTGGTTATCAGCTTCCGCGGGACGAGCAGCTGGAAAGACGCGCTGGCAGATTTAAATTTCCTGAAGACCGAAGCCTTTGGTGGAATCGGAAAAGTGCACCGGGGATTCCAGCGGGCGCTGGATGGTGTATGGAGCGAAGTGCAGGCGGCCGTTGATAGCATGGGGGCAAAGAAAAAATTATTCATCTGCGGACATAGCCTCGGTGCAGCCCTTGCACAATTAGCGGCCCATCGCCTTGCATTAGGAAAATATAACGTAGCGCATATTTATGTCTTTGGTTCACCACGGGTAGCCAACCGCGAATTCGTGGCGTGCTACAATGAATTGCTGGAGGCAAAGACCTTCCTGCACATCAACAACAGGGATATCGTAACTACCATACCACTTAAGTTATTGGGATTTCATCACCTCGGTGGTGAGCCACGCTCTTTCAATAATGGACACGTGATCAGCAACATGACCGAGGCCATCGAAGCAACTGCAGCCACTAACAGGGAAACGGAATTTGAGCAGCTGGATCTCGAAACACAGGAAAAAATCCGGCAACAGATGTACGAGGTCGAACAATCCATCCAGGCGTCTACCCGTTTTTTGACTAGCGACCCAAATCGGCTGAGTGCGGGCAGCTATGCCACGCAATTTGAATCAGGTGCAGCAGATGAACACGGCATGGATCAATATTTATTCAAATTTGCCTGCGCCCTTGTGGATGGTGCCTGGGTGCGGATTGGCAAGGGAGCTGCAACTCTTGCTAGTTGATAGTTCTTGCTAAATGAAAATCATTGTACTACCTCTTCGCTCATGAATGTGGATCACAACGAAAGTGCGACAAGTTCCCCGGCATGGCCAGGAGCTCCAACAGCCAATACAATGTATTGCCTGCCATTTATGGAATAGGTCATGGGAATGCCACATTGGTTGGCAGGAAGTTCAAATTCTGCGATCACTGCCCCAGTCGACTTATCATAACTGCGCAATTTATTTCCCCCGGGAAAGTCCGACGCATACATACCTGAACCTTCCCCTGCAAACAACAAGGTCTTCGTAACGAGCATGCCTACCCGATCTGGTATCCCGGTACTGGGGATATTTAATCCTTTCAAGGCAGGAATATCTTTTAACCATTGCGGGGTACTGGCATTCGCCACCATCCATTTATGTTGGCCGGTATTGAGGTCAATCGCCGTGATGCGCCCATAAGGCGGCTTCACTAACGGCAATCCATAAGGGCCAATTTTGGAACTGCCCATGAACCCGACATAGTCCATGTCTGACAGTTCGGGCGCTGGCTCCAGGCTCATCGGGCGCAAGACAGTGCTCGAAGAAACATAAAGAATCCCGGTTTCCTTATCCAGCACACCACCCTGCCAGTTTGCGCCGCCGGCAGCATCCGGCAGCACCAGCGTACCGAGTTGATCCGGTTTTTTATAAACAGATATGGGCGTAAATAAAGGACCGGTTTTATACAGCTGCACAATTTTCAACGCTTGTTGCTTTATTTCCGGGGTAAAGTCAACCAGGTAGTCGTCCAAATAACCCTGCCGATCATACGGGGCTGGCTTTGTAGGAAAGGGTTGTGTGGGAGAAGTCCATTCAGTAGGCACGCTGCTGCGAGGTACCGCCCGTTCCTCAATGGGCCAAACAGGTTTTCCAGTAACGCGATCGAACACAAATGCAAAGGCATGTTTAGTCAGTTGGACAACGGCCTTTACCGGCTTTCCATCAACAGTAATATCAGCCAGTACCGGCGGTGCAGGCAAGTCATAATCCCATATGTCATGATGAATAAGCTGGTAATGCCAGCGTTTCTTTCCCGTCTTTGCATCAAGGCAAACCAGGCTTTGTGAAAACAGGTTATTACCCGGCCGATGCCCCCCATAAAAATCACCGGTCGGCGCTTCGAGTGGGATGTAAACGCAACCAAGCTCCGGGTCGGCAGTCAAGGGCGCCCAGGCACCCACATTGCCGGTAAATTTCCAACTGCTGTCTTGCCAGGTTTCATTGCCTTCTTCCCCGCGTTGCGGGATCGTATGAAAAGTCCACAGTTTGCGACCGGTATGTACATCATAGCCGAGGATATCACCCCTCACCTGTTTCCGGGACACGGGCGCCAGGCCAACCGGGAAACTTGAACCGATCACGATCACATCGTTGATGATCACCGGCGGCGAAGTAGAACCGATGGTGGCATTTAAAACCGCGGTATCATTGGACAGGCCCTTCTTGAGATCGACGATCCCATTCACACCAAAACCATTTACGGGTTGACCGGTGGCAGCATCGAGTGCGATCAAATGAAAACCCGGTGTGATAAAAATGATGCGATCCTTCGTTCGTGCCGGTGAGGCCCAATAGGCCACGCCCCTGCCGGAGTTCTGGCGGGGAACGGAGGTGCGCCGCTGCTTCTCATCGAAGCGATAGGTCCAGATGGTTTCACCTGATTGTGCATCGATCGCCGCTACTGAACGGTTGGTACCGGCGGTCGTATACAGGATACCGTTAGCCATCAACGGGGTAGCTTTGAAATAGTATTCCGGCGTCGGGCCGAAGTTGTCGGTTTTCCAGCGCCAGGCGACTTTCAAATTTTTTACGTTGCCTGCATTCACCTGGTCAAGCGGGGAATAATTCGTGCTGCCGTAATCACCGCGATGTTGTAACCACTCTGCCTCGATGGTGGGCGCGGAAGCATTGTAGGGGGCGGGCGTAAAACGCATACTGCGCCTGCCCGTGGCTGGTGGAGCCCCTATCAAAATGGTATCTAAGATCGAAAGGCTGGCGGTGAGTACGGTTGGCCCCTGTGCGAAACCGTTAGTATTCAACATAAAGGCAAGCAGCGCGGCATAGCTCGCATCATCGAGCGATTTCGGAGCCGTTTTTGGCATGGTGTTTTTCGTGAGGGAAAAGAGGGCGGACAAGGTCTGATCTTTCCATTTATCGATGAAGCGATCACCAACCAAGGCCGTACCACCTTCCGATCCGCGTAGATCTTTGCCATGGCAAGCCGCACAATTGTTGGCGTAGATCTCTGCCCCACGGTCAACCTGGGCCTTTGTAAAAACGCCGTCATTGGCTGCGCTCGCCAACACGACTTTCTTCTCAGCACCTGTGTTGCAGGACGAGAATGGAGCCAGTAGCATGCAGTTCACTACCAGGAAAATTAAAACCGAAGATCCTTTCTGGATTGTCATGTTATTTCAGGATGATGCTGTGTGTTCCTTGCAAAATTTTGAAATCGATGTGGTCTTGTGTTGCTTTCCCGATAAAATAATCAAAATCCTTTTCAGCGTTGCAGGTAAATTTCGGAAGCATCACCAGGTTGTCGGAAAGCGGGTAAAAGAAATTATCCCAATGCAGGGGAATTACGAGCGCTGGTTTTAAGGAGGTTACATTCTCTTTATAGAACTGTTCCATCCAGGCTGTGTCTTGTTTCGTAATCGTTGGGATGCCCAGGAAAAGGACATCAGCTTTCAAACTGTCCAGGGCGCCGACGATGAAGTTTGGACTCGGTTTGATGAAGATCTTTTTTTGCCTGTGCGTGATAAAAAAATCGTAAGAGCCACCCTCTGAATAAACTTTCATCGAGGCCGGCTGGGGCAGCGGTTCGGCAATGGCAACACCATCATCTTTCAACGCGTTACCCGGGGAATGTTTCGATGGCACCACGCGAATGGTAAACTCACCGATGGTTACGTCGGTATTCGGCTGATATAATTTCAACATGTCTTCCGCTACGCCAGCGCCACGGCCAACGTTCAGCGTGGATACGGAACCGTAGAGCGTGGCTCCCGTCATCTTGCTGACATATCCGGCATCGAACACATGATCGTAATGAGAATGGGTAACAAAAATTCCTTTTAGGCGGTTAATACCAAACTGCCCAAGCACGCGAGCGATCTCGACTGTATCGGAATGAATATCGGTGAACAACGCGCTGGTAATAGAAGGCCGTGAAAAGAAGCCATCGATCAGCAACTGTGTTTTTCCATCATCCAGCAGCAGCGTGGAGACGCCAAAAAAACTGGCTTTAATTTCGCCGTCACGTGGCGCACTGGTATCGTTCGTGAAGTAAGTCTTGTATTTGTTGATGTCGCCGGAAGGACGCGTTCTTATGTAAACGAAAACAACACCGACCAGTATTATGATAAGGAAAGCGATTCCTATTTTTTTTATCATAGCAGCAATTTGCAATTAGAATGGAGTACGCTAAAAATAAGGCTTTTTAAAATCGGGCTGTAAAAAAAGGTCATGCCTGAGCGAGGCCTTTCGAACGCAGAGAATATTGTTGACGAATGTCTTTGAAGAATAAGGCGCTTGCTGAATTAACAGATCAAGCATCCTGAGTGGAAGTTTGACATTTAGTTAACGCCCCGGATTGAGTTAATGTTTAAATTTAACCCATGAAAATAGCAGCACCGACAATCGGTGAAGGGTTGAGAATAAAAGATCTTCTATCCTACAGCATCCTGGATTCAGAGAAAGAAAAAGATTATGATGACCTGGTTGAACTCGCATCCCAGATCTGCGACTGCCCGATCGCACTAATTACTTTTGTAGATGACGAAAGACAATGGTTCAAGGCCAGTAAAAACCTTGAAGCGCCGCAAACCACCAGGGATGTTGCTTTTTGTTCCCATACCATTCTTCAAAACGATGTGATGGTTGTGACAGATGCCAGGACCGATGAAAGGTTTTTCGATAATCCACTTGTGACCGGAGACTTGCAAATTGGATTTTATGCCGGGGCTCCCATCCTGAGTAGTTCTGGTTACAACCTTGGTTCAGTGTGTGTAATTGACCAGGTTAAAAAGGATGAATTGTCACCGCAGCAAAAAAACTCATTGACCATAATAGCACGGCAAGTCTCTAAATTATTGGAGTTGAGGGTAAAGAATAAATTAGTAACGAAGCATGTTGAGGCCCAAATTGAAGCTGAAAAAAGAATCTCCCGTTTGATAATTGCAGAAAGCGACAAAAAAGATAATTTGATTGCCTACGAGCTTCATGAAAATCTAGCCCAGACATTGGCTGCGACAAAATTGTTACTTAATTCTGCAACTGACTCAAAAGATCTGCAGCCATACTTCCTGGAAAAAAGCAAGGAAGCCATATCCTTCCTGATCGATGAAATAAAAAGCCTGTCAAAATCGATCATCCCAACAACATTTCAAAATGCGGATTATTATTGGATCATCCATGACTACGGAATGCAATTTGGCAAGCTTAATAATATACAAGTAGACTTCGGAAAACATGAGGCAATAAATAGTAAGAAGTCTAATATCGGACTTAACTTATTCAGGATAGTGCAACATCTCTTAGAAATTTCTAAGATAATGGGTGCAGACAAAATATCAATTGATATTATGAATAATCACGAAATCAAATTAGACTACAGGGACAATGTAAAAATTGACAAAAATGATTTCCTCTCGTCCGAGTTACTAAACAATATTATCACAAGAGTAGAATTGCTAAACGGGAAATTAACCTTAACACCAAATTCAAAGGGCAATGCGGTGCTCATTCATCTTCCTGGCACAGCGATAAAACCAGCTAACACCGATGCATAGACGCCATCCGGATCAGAAGATTAGAAGTTAGTTGATCGTGTGATAAGTTCATGTTTTATGAACAGGAATTTAAATTTTGCAGGAAAAATATCCGCTATAAAAAATCTTTCAGGGTCAGAAATATTTTCGCAATTAAAATGCTTCGACGGCAGTTTGCCTGCCTTCTACCAACGGGTATTTTTTATCCACCTTATCCAACACGACCCTGATAGAATCTTTGAATTCATTCACGCCACTTAATACGATGCGGGTTGCACTCGGCCGTTCGTAATGCAACACCTGCTGTTCATCTTTGTGGTACTTATTTTTATTCTGCAGGTACAACACCTGCTTCACCGTATCGGCTTTGTAAAAGAAATAGCGCCGGTCACCGGCCATGCCCCCAACCTCCCAGCGGGTAACACCGAGATCCCTGTTCTTTTTCTCTTTTTTTAATTTATCAGAGTCCTGCGTATTTACCTGGTTCAATTTACTGTTCGCCTTGTCTCCCTTCACGCGAAGCGGCGAGTAACCGATCATGCGGTCAGCGATGGCACCCCGGTTTGTTTTATAATTCAGCGTTGACCAGCCCTCAAAAATTGCATCCTGCCAGCGAATGGAATCCTGGGGCGAAAACGGGATTTCTTTATGATTCAACTGGAAGGAACTAACGGAATAATATCCTTTAGTTTGCGCCAGCCCAGGTGTGCTGGGTATATTGTAATTGTTGCCATTAAAAAAGCCGTAGCCCCAGGCCGCAGCAGCAAGCACCACAAAAATAAAATTGAAAGTAAGCTTGAGTCCATTGCACAAATACTGCTGCCATTTTTCCGGCAAGACCGGGTAGTATCGGTATGGCTGCAACACATCTTTTTCATGTACCAGCAACTGCCAGATCCTCGGCAAATCGGACCAGGCAATAAAAATTCCGAGGATGGCAAAATAGGCGGCCGGTACTGCAACGCCGGCGTCATAAGCATGATTGGCAATACAGATATTGAAGGTCACTACTGCGGCAAGTGTCCCGCCCAACACGGCGGTCTTTCGGTGCAACAACAACAAGCCGGGAAGTATCTCGGCAAAGCCGAGAAAAACGGTATAATTGAAGGAAACGCCTACGTGGCTCCAATACAATTTTTTTTCTGCGAAATCGATGAAGGATGTATTAAGCATTCCTTCAGTAGGAAGAACCATCTGCATGGGAAATGCTTTTTTTAATCCCCACCCGATCATGCCATACGCGAGGCGGTACCTTGCCAGTACCCTGATCCAGTAATAGAGTTTACTATAGTTGATCGATTTCTTGTCGAGCAGCGTCCATACTAATCCAGCCACAACGGCAGCTACCAATAATAAAAACAGGTTGATGTAATTAAACAGTCCGAACACGCCTTCTTCAGATTCGATCAGGATAATTTGCGGTGGCCAGAAAGCAACAATCGATTGAAAATCGTGATAGGTGATCGTGGACAATTTAAGTCCAGACAAATGCGTGTAGAAAGCCGCGTAGGTTGGTATACACAAAAAAAGAATGTAGAGAAATGCGATCCTGAACACCAGTTTCTCTTTGTTCGTCCACCTGCTTTTTGCTTGCGCAATGATCTGCCGGGTGGATGTTTCTTCCTGTTGCAAAACGGTTGGAGGAAGCGTGGCAACTACGTTTGACATAAAATATTTTTTTAGTGCGCGGGGAATAATTACTTGTCGTGGCTAGATCTTGACTGGTTTACGGCGGCCTTCCAGCATCAGGTATTTTTTGTTGATCCTGACCAATACCACGTGCAGTGAATCACTATCCTCATTGATGCCGTTTAAGACTATTGTAGAATCGTTTGGGCGGCTGTAGTGCAAAGACATTTTCTCCGCACGATGATGAATGTTTTTATTCTGGAGCGACAAAGATTGATGGAGAGTGTCGGCTTCGTAATAAAAATAATGGCGGCCGGCGTGACCAGCGAGTTCATAGTTTCGGTCGATGTCTTTTTCCGCGGCAATTTCGCCGCTGGAGAAATCGATTTTTACCGGCTTGTTTGATTTCACCGTCATGGTTGACCATTTTTCAAACACCACGTCCTGCCACCTGGAGGAATCTGTTTTTGAATAAGGAATCGTGTCGTTGTTCAGCACGAATTCTTTTACGTTGTAATATCCATACGCGCCAGTGAGCCCAGGCGTCTTTGGAATTTTATAAGGATCATTCGCATAACTATCCAATGCACGGTAGGCAAACAAAACAGTAAACAACAGGAAGGCCGAGCGGCCAAATAAGCGCAGCTTTTTTAAATGCGGATCCGTAAAATCGGGCACGAGTTTGTTGGCCCTGGTAGGTAATTCGTTTATGAGCAACCGGTACAAGCGAGGAATGTCGTTCACGAATAAAAAGGATGCGAGCAACACGATAAAGGTGCTCGTCACGAGCTCACCAATATCATACAACCCATTAACGACAGCCACGTTGCCAATAAAGCCAAAAATGAGGCCCACGCCAAATGTTACTGTTTTCCTGTTAAACAATAAGAACGCAGAAAGCACTTCGACAAAACCGAGGAATGACTGGTATTTGGGCGCGATGCCCACCGTCTGAAAATAGATCTTCCAGGGAAAAAAATCACCGTAATTCGTGAGCAGGTTGCTGAGCGATGGGTAAGGCATCTGCAGCGGGAACAACTTGATAAAACCATAGGTAATGAGTACGAACGCCAGCCGGTAACGAACCACCACGCGTAACCAATAATACAACACCGCATACTCCTTTGTATGAGGATCAAGCCTCGTCCAGGCAACCGTTCCCGCGACAGCGGTAACCGCGGCGATGCCCCAGTTTGCAAATGCGCCAATACCCCATTTTGGTAAATGCTGTTCGGCAATAAACTGTACCTGGTATTTCGACAGATCAAACAATTCGTGGAAGTGTAAGCGGCTCCAGTTAATGTTGAATAACTGCCGGAATATTTTCCAGTCGATGGGCAGCACCAACAGGAGGAGAAAAATAAAAAAGAAACGGAACACGATCTTTTCCAGGCTCGTCCATGCGTTGAATGTTTGCGTTGGGCCGGCAATACTCGAGAAAATATTGGCAAACGGCAACTGCAATTTTTTCAAAGGGGTGTCTGCTGTTTTGAAAAGTAATTCACTCATGTCAAATCAGGTTTATGATGAAGGCTTGCATACTTTAGTAGCCGGGATTTTGCACCAGTGACGGATCGGCGATAATCTCCGAAGCCGGGATCGGGAAAATATATTTTTGCGGGTTGGTCGCGTTCAGCATGGCAGCAGCCCTGCCGGTTCTAACCAGGTCGAACCAACGAAATGGTTCCAACGCAAATTCAACCCGACGTTCATTTTCGATGGATACCAAAATATCCTGCTTCGTGGAGGCGGAACTGTTAGCAACGCCGGCTCTTGCTCTCACGGCATTTACATCGGATATTGCGCCTTCAAAATCAGGCTCCGCTTTTTGAACGCGGGCCTCGGCCCGGATGAGGTAGAGCTCCGCGGTCCTGATCACGTAATTAGAAGCAGTATTTGTTGGGAATATGCCGCCGATGAACTGGCCGGCATTGTTAGCGACCGATAAAAGTTTTCGTCCTCCACCAACTTCAGCGTCGTTCAATAAATTATGTACAGAGGCTTTTGGTTCCAACGCACGGTTACTCGTATTCCAAAGTGCATAACCGGCATTTACAGCATCCACGCTATAGGCGAGTTCGAGAATCGATTCCGGTGTTCCTGCTGCAAGGGCAAATGGCTTCATCAGGCGGTATTGTTGATTTGATAAGACCGTATTCGCGTCGGCTTCGGCTTCGGCATATTTCTGTTGATAGAGATAGACCCGCGAGCGTAAGGCAAGCGCCGTCGATCTCCGCGACCGGTTTCGTACGACGTCATCCGGTAATAAAGAGATGGCAGTGTCCAGGTCAGCTACCACTTGGTCAAACACCTGGGCCTGTGTTTTCTGTTTAACCCCCAGCCTGTCGGAAACTATTTTTGTCGGGGTCAAAAACACCTGCACGTTGCCGAATAATCTTGCGAGGTCGAAGTAAGACAAGGCCCTGATGACATACGCTTCACCGATCAATTGATTCTTTAAGCCGCTGTTCAATTTCACATCTTCGATCTGCGGAACTTTTTCGATCACATGATTTGCCCGGTTGATGGTATTATAAAAATTTGACCAGAGGGTGGACAAAAAACCAATGTCTGACCGCAGGTCGTAATTGATCACATTCAGGTCTGATTGTGCATTGTTCAGGGAGCGAATGTCCCCGCCAGATTGTAAAACCGCACCCTGGAAAGCGCTGCCGTAATTGCTACTGGCCAAAGAGCGATAGGCGCCCCGAACAGCCGTTTCAGCCGAGGCCTTATCAAAAATGGTGTTCTCATCAGAGACCGTATCAAAGGGTTCAACATCAAGGTATTTTTCACAGGAAGTAAGAAAGACACTAAATAAAAGTATAGACAGAAGTTGATTGAGTTTCATTGTTGATGCATTTTGAATTTAATTAAAAAGATACCCGTGCGCCCACCTGGAGACCAATTGGTTGTGGTGGTGTAGCCGTATCAAGCCCATCGAGATTTTGCGTTGCGCTGCCAGAAGATTCGGGATCAGCGCCGGTATATTTTGTTGCGATCAAGAGGTTGGTACCCTGTACATACAGGCTTAACTTTTTGATACCTGCTCTTGCCGTCAAAGTTGCTGGAAGTGTATAACCGAGCGTCACAGCTTTCAAGCGAACAAAGGAGGCGTCTTCGAGGTAGCGGCTATTTTGTTCAATGTTGTAGTTGTTGCCGACACTGGTTACGCGGGGGGTATTGGTGAGGTCGCCGGGCTTTTGCCACCGGTCTAACTGGCTGGCTAAAATCGACCTTGAAGCATCGCGGGTACCGCCGCCCTCCAGTATATATTTATTGAAGTTGAAAACCTCGTTGCCAAATTGGTAAGTGAATAACACATTTAGTTCAACCCCTTTGTAAGTAACATCATTGGTGAGTCCACCAAAATAATCCGGCAGCAAATTCCCCATCAGCTGGCGGTCTGCCTGCGTGAGTTTTCCATCCTTATTTAGATCATCAAAAATAGCATTGCCGGTTTGTGGGTCCACAGACAATTGTTTGTACAACCAATAACTCCCGAGAGCGGCGCCTTCTTCGGTGCGGCGGTATTCCCGCGCTTCAAAAGTGATGGGCGTCAATAATTTCTCCGCCCGGTTCACATTGCGTGAAATGTTGAAACTCGTCGTCCATTCAAAAGCCTGGCTTTTTATATTCGTTGTACTGATCCCTAATTCAATTCCTTTATTACTTACCTCACCCGCGTTCGACAGCGTGCTACCGTAACCGGTAGAACCTGGAACGGGTAGAAATAAAAGGGCATCTTTCGTGTTTTTGTAATACGCATCGAGGTTAATAAAGATGGCATTGTTTGATAAGCCAAGATCTAACCCCAGGTTGTAAGTCGTAGTACGTTCCCATTTCAGGTCGGGGTTTTCCAACTGCCAGGGCGCAATGCCTGCCCGAGGTCCGCTGGTGAGATTATCCGGGTACTGCACATTGCCCGTCCACAGCCCGCGGGAAGCATAGTCGTTGATGCCGTTTTGATTCCCGGCCAGGCCAACACTTCCGCGAATTTTCAGATCCGAAACCCATTTAACATCCTGTAAAAAATCTTCCTGCTTAGCTCTCCAGGAAAATCCCGCCGCAGGAAAATATCCCCACTTGTTGTTTGCGCCAAACTTCGAAGAACCGTCAGCCCTTAGTGAGGCTTCGAAGAAATACTTGTTGCTTAGGTTATAATTTATCCTTCCAAAAAAAGATGCGATGGTGGATTTTGACTGGTTCTGAGAAGAGGTCCTGACGGAGGCTGCCGCGATCTGTTTAAAAGAATTATTTGGAAACCCCTGGCCTTTGGCCGAAGTGATGCTGACATTGGTTGACTGCAGGCTATTACCCAACAAGGCGGTGATGGTATGGTTGCCATTCAACTTTTTATTGTAAGAGAGCAACTGGTCAGCCTGGAATACCGACAGCGTGGTCAGCACATCATTTCTATAACCCGGTGGGTTTGGCGCTCCGCCAATGATCGTTTGGTCATTGAAGAATTCGCTCTCATTATAATTGTTGTAATCGAGCCCTACGGATGATTTAAATTTCAAGCCGGGCATGAGGTCAACTTCAATATACTGGCTCCCGATGTAGCGAAGACTTTTAGTTGAAATATTTGTGATGTCCGTATTGGTAAGGTTATCAATATTCTCATAGATGGACCCACGCGCCGCAGTACCGTCCGCATTGTACAATGGAAGGTAAGTAGGATGATGCAGGGCTGCCAATAGATGCCCGGCCTGCTGGCCCGCTCCTCCCCTTACCTGCTGGCGAAACGAACGATAGATGCCATTGCTTGAACTGAAAACAATTCTGGAAGAAAGTTTTGCATCGAAATTAAATTTCGCACTTGCTCTTTCAAACCTTGCCGGTTGTAAAATACCTTCCTGGTTCGAATAGCCGGCACCGATATTGTACCGCACCTTTTCACTTCCGCCCAGGACATTAAAATCGTAGTTTTTTATTTGTGCAGTGCGGAAGACCCGGTCCAGGCGATCGTAGGTTTGTTGTTCTCCAGGATTACCCCTTCCGGCCACGCCGTTGATCACCTCGTTTACAGGACGAAAGGGCCGGTTTGCATAAGTTTGATTGAGGCTCGGGCGATCAAGGCCGGAGTTGACCCATTGTTCATTTACAATTGTCGCGTGTTCGGCACCGGTAGTCAGTTTCCAGAGCCGGCCCGGGTCAGCTTTTTGCCATCCCTGGGAGATATCTAAATTATATTTTGTACGCGGCGAATTGTATTCTCCGCGTTTAGTTGTTACCAGGATCACACCGTTTGAACCACGCGATCCATAAATGGCGATGGCGCTCGCATCTTTCAACACTTCGATGCTTTCGATGTCGGCAGGATTAATGTCTGCCAGCGGCGATGTCTTTTTGCTACCCAGGTCAATGGTCGCCAAAGAATTGTTATTTACCAATACTCCGTCGATCACATACAGCGGATCATTGCTTGCGTTGATGGACGCTGTTCCGCGAACCTGCACCCGTACGCTTTCTCCCGGCGTACCGGAAAAAGTATTGATCTGAACTCCTGCCGCTTTTCCCTGCAGCTGTGCATCGAAACTTGCAACGGGAAAATGTTTGGTCTCCTGCGCATTCACCTTGGTGATTGCACCGACTACGCTCTTCCTGTTCTGGGAACCATAACCTACCATCACCACTTCATCCAGTTGTTTTGGTTGTGTGGACAATGCGATCCTGATCGAATTCTCGTTCGCAGTAACTTCTACCGTTTCATATCCAACATAGGATACCACCAGGGTATAGGGATAGATCTGTCCGGTTTTAAAATTGAAATCACCCTTATTATCAACAAGCACTTCATGCGTGGTACCCTTGATCTTCACCACTGCTCCTTCCAGCGGTAGCTGTGTTTTACCATCAACAACCTTCCCGGTTAAAATAGAATTGATGTGTGGCGGATTCTCTTTTTGCGGACTTTGAGCATGGGCAATTGAAGGTGCCGCGAGCAGCAGGATAAGAAAGCTATTTATAATATATTTTTTCATTTACAATTTAATTTTACGGGCATACGATTGCAGCAGGTCATTTTTTGACAGGACAGCAATCTATTAGGTATGGCCTCGCCGCAACCCGTAAAACATACAGGTAACTAACCACCAGTTGCTGTATGGAATACAGGCTGCAGCGGAATGCCAATGAATTTATTCAGTGAAATATGGAAGAAGATCGAGGCTGGTTAAACAGCCTGCATCAGGATCAGCAACAACAACAGCTTCGCATGAAACTTAAACTGTTGGGCATGGCCACCGGTACAATTGATTGTACGTTGAATGAGAATGTCATTTCATTTTTATTTAATCGATAAAAATAATTGCACAATGCTGGTGGTTAACAGTGTGCAAAAAAGTAGCATTTTCTTTAGTCTACTATTTTGGTAGACAAATGTACAAGGTTAATGTTAAACTCCAAAGAATAACATAATATTTTGAAAAATATTTTTAGTGAGCGCATGGATTGATCGGTTGAACTTAGCCCGGAAATTACCCTGTAGCGTAGGCTGCCATTCAATCTCCACTTATTTGTTGATGTGCATTTTACAGTTGGCTGAATTTTTTTAGTTGAAAAAAGGGAATTTGATAGCCAGGATATGGTTCCAGGCGCAGCTTCAAATTTTTCCCGTTTTTGTAAATGGATTTCCGTCTTCAGAGAAAAAGGTTTCTTTTCTTTGCACAAATCTAAAAAATGAGTACCCGAGCCACAGTTAATAATACCATGCGGATATATCACCGCTATTTAGGATTCTTTCTCGCAGGCATCATGGCCGTGTATGCCTTCAGCGGGGTGATCATGATCTTCAGGGATACCAAATTCCTGAAAAAAGAAACGAAGGTTGAAAAACAATTTGAACCCGGTCTATCAGCCGAGGCCCTGGGAAAGGAAACCAGGGTAAGAAATCTAAAATTCACGGCACTCAATGGCGACGTGCAGAGTTTTAAGGAAGGCACATATAATATAAAGACCGGCGCAACAAGTTACACCGTGACCTCGCTGCCCAAACTGGTGGAAAAACTAAATCACCTCCACAAGGCGACCACCAAGGATCCCCTATTCTATCTCAACATTTTCTTCGGGGTATCACTCTTGTTTTTCGTGATCTCTTCTTTTTGGATGTTTATGCCCAAGACCTCCATCTTTAAAAAAGGTATGTATTTTACCCTGGCGGGAATTGTGCTTACGCTGATCATGCTCTTCTTTTAATTGCGGTAGCAAACCGAAAATATTTATACAAGGATCGTTAAGAAGTCTGCTCAATATTGGGCAGACTTTTTTGTTAATAATAGTGATCTGCTGCCAGGAATTGAAAAGTAAGAAACTTTAGTGCGAACCTAGACCCGGTGTTGAGTTGGCCAGGGTTTTCCTTTGCCGGTTTCACAATATAATTTCAGGCTGCGCAGGAACTGTCCCCAGGTGTAGCTGCATTCCGCAAACATCGGTGAAGCCTCCCTCCACTTGCTGTGTTGAAAGCTCAGCACTGTTAACTCCGCGGTGTTCCCTACCTGGTGCAATTGATCAGAAAGCTCCGGATGGTCCTTCAGCAGATTTTCATGCGTTCCTTCCTGCAGATTGAAAGAAATATTTGTTCCAACCCATTCTTCGGTGCCGGCGATACAATGCCAGCTAATCCCGCTCGAAGGTTGCAGGTCAGTAATTTTCATCTGTTTGTAATAAGTTGGACCGAATGGAAAACAGGCGCTGCTTTGGAGCAAAGGTTCGGCGGTCGACCCAGGCGTCCACCAGGCGGAAAGGCCGTCACTCGTTGTGAGGGCTTGGTAAACAACCCCAGGGCTTGCGGCGATTAAAAGTTTCAAGCGAATATTTGACATTTGATCGGTTTGATGAGCAATGTAAAGATTTGAATTCTGAAAGAAACCTGTTTTTTTGATCTAATTGATCTGGCCATCATGTCAACTACAACTAAGGCTAACCGTTATACTGAATGCCTTAGGAAGACCGGGTTGCCAATGTTGAAAAAAATATATCGAAAAAACTATCAGTATATTATAACAATGTGTTTACTTTACGTAAATACCACATCCTCCTAAAAACTTCCCCGGTTATTTTTTCATTTAGATTACCTGCCTCCCCCGAGGTCGATGAGTCCAGATTATTAAAGAAATCCAATCATTTTGAATACAATTATTTTAACTGCAGTGATGCCAGTTCCGGACTTAATGTTTGGTTTTACTGAATTTATTTTAAATAATTTCCAATACTGAGAAGAAATGGCCTGACGGTTGCTATCGATCGCCGAGACTAAAAACTTACCCGATATAATATAGCCATAACATTATCCCATATCCTGGAAAATTCATCCCCTTAAAATTTATCTATAGTGCGTTGAACGCTGTCCTGCACAGCCGATAAGCAAAGTTCGATACAACTATCGGCGGGCCATTCTTATGGCTTTCCTACAAACCAGTAAACGAAAAATCACCATAAAAACTAGTAAAAAAATGAAACAATTAAGATTCCCGATGCTGGCTTTGCTATTTGCAGGCCTCTTCACCCTTGCCTTTTTGGGTTGTAAAAAAACTTTAAATGACCCGTCAGTTACAAGTGATGGAAAAGCGGTAACTCTTGCCACGCCCGTGTTGAGTTGCGGTACTTCCACCAGCGCGTCTATCAATCTTTCTGTTTGCGGCGGAAGTTCTTTAGGAGCACCAGCTGGCTTTTCAGTACAATGGATGTTAAAAGCTGATCTGGATGCACTCGGTGGAGTTTGGCCAGCTTATGACGGCACTTCACCTAACTTTTGTAAAGCTTCCTTTTCAGGTGTTCCGGGTTGTTCTCAATACAACGTCGTTGGCACAAACTGCGTTACAGTAAACATTGGCGATAATCTGTTCGACGCTTGTGGTGCATCGAGCACTTGCACAAATGCGCCATTGCTTTGTGGTACAGAGTATGCTTTCAGGGCGTTTGCACACAACGATCCTAAGACAGGGGCAGGAAAAAGTGCCTTTACCAAGACACTAATTTGCAAAACTTCAGAGTGCACTGCAACTGAGGGCTGCACCTATACACAAGGTTACTGGAAGACTCACGGTCCTGTTCCAACAGGGAACAACTCAAATGTTTGGAACGTAACGTCTCTAACCCTTGGAACTGTTGAGTATACTGACTTGCAACTGTTAGATATCTTGAATACGCCAGCTAAAGGAAATGGTTTGGTTTCACTTGCTCATCAATTAATAGCAGCTAAGTTAAATATTGCAAGTGGCGCTGATGGAGCTGTTATTGCTACCTCAATTACAGAAGCTGATGCGTTGATTGGGGGATTAGTAATACCGATCGTAGGGACAGGTTCGCTTGCTCCTTCCGTGACAAGCACGCTAAACGGCATCTTCACAAGTTATAATGAAGGAGCCACAGGTCCAGGTCATTGCAAGTAATTATCCTGTGACAAGAATTATTAAAAATTGATTTATCAAATGAATTGTCGGCCGGGTTTCCCTTGGAATCCGGCCTTTTCATTTCAAGCCTTTAATTGCTAATTTGCCACACTTTAGTCCGATCTACAATTATTCGACCGACCAGAAAATTGAGTTATTTTGGTGTAAAAATTATCTAACATCAAACAGAAACTTTTGAGAAGAAAAATTTTTGTCTTTGTTGTCATATCAACCTGTTTTTTTTTAAGTGCCTGCCAGAAAGAAGAAATCCATGATAATCTTGACTACCAAACACTTGGAACTTCCGCAAATGATTTGCTGAGTGGAGGATCTTATTCCAGGCTGGAAATTGAAATAAATTTCATGCCCGGCAACGCTCCGGATCCAGAAAGCATGAGCAACCTCGTGGATTTTCTGAAAACTTATATAAATAAACCAGGCGGGATTAATATCTATGCACGTGAAATACCTTCCGAGAATAAACCTGTTTTATCCATATCAGATATTGTAAGAATTGAAAAAAAATACCGGACAAATTTTAGTGCCTACCACGTGATTGGTGTGCAAGTATTGATAACCGATGGGGAATATTATAAACCAGATATTTTCGCAACATCTTACTGGAATACCTCTTTTTGTATATTCGGAAAATCACTCAACGATTTCTCGGGTAATCCCGGGCAAATTAAAAGAACCACCCTACTTACCACTCTTTTGCAACATGAATTCGGACATTTACTTGGTTTAGTAAACCAAGGATCACCCATGCAATCCAATCATGTTGACCCCGCTAATCCTGCACATTGCACCAACCCAGACTGTCTCATGTATTTCCAGATTGAGAGTTCCAACTCGGCCGGAAATACAAATAGCCTCCCGACGCTGGATGCAAATTGCATTGCCGACCTGAAGGCGAATGGTGGAAAATAATTGAGCCTGACTTCCTTTCGTTTTTCTTCCGACCCCAGTTTCCTGGGAAAAAATATCTGCCCTTGTTTGGCGTAAAAAGATTTGTACTTTACTGTGCGATCTGCCCACTACCCACACTATCCTACGACCAGGAAAAGCTACCCCACGCCTCTTCAACAAACATTTTTCTTTTGGAAATTGAATAGGCCTGATTTTACCAGGAACTTAAACAGTTACCCATTCATACAACCTAAAACAAACAACATGAAAACAATGCTTTTGCTTTTTGCAATGACCATCCTTATGCTCAGCACAAAGGCCCAGGACCAGCCTGTCGAAAATTCAACAACGCCAACTTACGAATCCCTAATGCTGAAGAGTCGCAGTCAACGGAGCACAGGATTTGTGTTAATTGGGATTGGTTCAGCGGCCCTGGGGGCTGGCACTATCTTCGCTGCGAAGGAACTTGAAAACATTTTTGAAGAAAGCAAAAACGAGGGTCTCATCATTGCCTTGTACGCAATCGGTGCGGCATCTTTGTTTGGCAGCATTCCTTTTTTCGTGTCTGCCAAAAAGAACAAACGGCTAGCGCTCTCTATGTCCTTCGAGAATATTCCAAGGGCACCCGGGTTATACAACATGGCACTTCAACAATCGATCCCTTCGATAAGTTTCAAGCTTAAGCTTTAAAGAGTAAGCAAGAGCAGCTAAACCAGTAATCATATTTTTTCTGTGCGATACCTCGATCCAAAAAACAAATTGCGTTCGCAATGATTCCGCAAGCCTTACCCCGGCCTCGAATAAATAGCGTTCAAAAATTTACGGAGTGTAGCGTAAAACAGCGAAAATCTTTATAAGCAGATCGAAGCTGATATAACTAATCGCTGATCTGGAACTGCAGTTGACGCTTAGCATTTTCGCTGTAGCGGAGCGCAGTAAATTTTAGCTATTTATTCGCAGCCTTGATCCTTCTTGTTACTTCTTTGCATCAAGGCAAAGAAGTAAATGAACTGTTCAAGAAAACCATATCGCAAAGGTGTAAGCAACACAAATCAATACGTCTGAACAACAGCGTCGAGCCTTCGGCCTCGGATAAATAGCGTTCAAAAATTTACGGAACGGAGCGTTAAGCAGCGAAAATCTTGATAAGCAGATCGGAGCTGATATAACCAATCGCTGATCTGGAACTGCAGTTGATGCTTGGCATTTTCGCTGTAGCGGAGCGCAGTAAATTTTAGCTATTTGTTCGCAGCCTTGATCTTTCTTGTTACTTCTTTGCATCAAGGCAAAGAGGTAAATGAACTGCTTAGAAAAAAATCACGGAAGCATGAAAACAAAGAAGTTGAAAATCTCATAACTTCTCGTACCAGTCCAATATATAATCCGCCACCTCCTCCCATCCCGGCTCGCCGCAAATAAAATGACTCCGATCTTCAAACACCTTCAGATCAACGCGGCTAGTTGGATCCGAATACTTTTTCGCTATTGTAGCCGTAAGGTCTTGTGGGAAAATATTATCCTTACCACCGCCGATAAATAATACCGGCGCATGGGCTTGTTTAAAATCAATGTTAGAAAATGGGTTCAACACCAGTTCCCTGCTTACCTTATAACTTTCAGGAACGGCAAAGGCATCAAAGGCGGCGGCTCGATCCCCCGCAGGTAGGGTGTTAAAAAAACAATGGTCGTACCAACTACGACTACCCATAAAATAAGGTTTGAAAGACAAAAAGCCAAAGGCGGGCAGCACCGCTTTTAAAGTTGTAAACGGGGGGAACACATTTTTTGGGGGAGCGCCATCAATGCTAACGGCTGCGGCCGCTTTGCCCATTTCCAATAACTTCAAAGTAGCCATACCGGCCATGGAATGCCCGATGACCAGCGGCTTGCCGGGGAGCGAGTCAATGAGCTCTGCAATATTATTCACGACATCAATGAACCCGGTTTTTGTCAGATCAGGATGAACCTTTTTGCGTAACTCAGCCGGGTTACCGGCATGACCTGGATTTGTGGGCGTATAAACGGTATACCCCTTTTGTTCATAGCGGCTTTTCCATTTTGCCCAGGTAAGATCATTAACAAAATTTCCATGGATGAGAACGATTGAATTTGATGTCGGCATTAGGTGTTGTTTTAACAGTTAGGAAAAAGAGTTGATTGGATCATGAGCAGGTTTAAAAACGGAAAAACATACCGCGGTTTGCTGAATGTTGGCGAATACTTCTCAAAATTGAAAATCAAAAGGGCTTAACGGTTGGGTGCAGCAGAAGCCGAACTGGGTTGTATCAGGGTTTCGGTGTAGAAATATCAACAACGTTTTTCCAGGAGCCGTCTGCCTGCCTGCGCCAGATAGTGACGGCCTTGTTGTTGATGACAATGGGTTTGCCGGAGGAATCAGTGAGTAAAATTTGAGCGTCTTCAAGAATATAGGCCATGTCTCCACTCTCGCAAACCTCTACCTGGCTGGGTTGCCAACTGATCTTGAAACCTGGGATCTTAAAACTTTCTTCAACCATCTGGCGGATGGCCTGCTTACCATTCAGCGGTTCATGTGCGGCTGAAAACATCACCGCATTCTCGGCCCAATAGGCCACCGTTTTTTCTACATCGCCGGTGGCTGCAGCCTGGGACCATTCTTTACTCAGTTGCATCAACTTTTCACCCTCTGCTTTTTTGTCAATTGTTGAATGATTACAACTTAAAAATGTTAGGAGAATAAACACGGCCATTAAGTTTTTCATGTTCTATTAAATTTATTTAACAAATTGATTAAGCGAATGCGGGTTGCGTGTACCATGATTTTTTTTTGAACGCCCATTTAGAAAGCCAAATGAGCCCTAAAAAAACTCAGCCTAATCAGGCCTCTTATCAAACTCAACATTGACTGTGCAAATCGTCTTATGCTCTTTCTTTTAACATTCTTTCCAATAGCTGCATTGACGCGACAAACTTGTCGCGACCAGTTTATAGGTAGGCAAACGTATTAGTGAAAATTTCTACCGGGTTGGCCAGGCTGCTATTCTTATGCTGGTGAACGCCGGAAGTTGTCAATAGGCAATGCCCCATTACAAAAAGGGGATGACCGGATAAACATAATAAATATTGTGAGAAAATTCAAGCGTTAGTTTTGCTACCCGGTTGGTAATTCACCCCGTTATTAGCCAGGCTAGGTTTGCCAGGGCCTGCAGCAGATAGCTGTAAAAAAAAATCACCCGTATTATTTCTCTCTCACGGTGATGATTACCCGCTGGTATCGGGTTAGTGCTGGCGTTCCATTATCGGTTGCTTCAAGCACGAGGTGAATGGTTTGTCCGCCAACTGCATCCTTGGGCACCACGATGGCCGTTTGCGCTAATGCGGGAGTAATGATGTCTATCCTTCCGGGATATGTACCCACGGGGAATTGCCACCACTTGAGTGTAACAGCATTTCCATCCGGGTCTTTTGCAGAACCATTGAGCCGAAGTTTTTCACCCGCCGAGGCCATAAACTGCAAGGGGCCTTCAATGGTGACAACGGGTTCATGGTTGGCGTCGCTAAACCTTGGTGTCACCGACCATTTGAGGCGGGCAGCGAAATCGAGCTGGGCCTGCGGAAACAAATTAGGAATGGCAACTTCCGTCACCTTGGCCTTAACCTGGTCAGTCGCGGGGCTGAGGGTATTCGTCATCGCGGTGGCGCTGGTATCGATGATGGCTTCGTTTGTGAAGGGCAAAGAGAAATTGAAGATCTTTTTATTGGTTACTTCTCGTCCACCCCACCCACCGTAGAATCCGGATTCGTATGCCCGCAATCCATTTCCCAGCATATTCATAAACGTGTGGTTATCTCCTTCGCCCAGCCAGGAACCTTTAGGTTGCACCGGCATCCATACGATGTAGCCCATTTTTTTCAACGCTTCATTGGTGTGACCAGCAAACCCGAAATAATCCATAATGTCGTCTTTGACCATTTGTTTTCCATCGCCCCATACCCGGTATAGTTTTCCTAAAGGCCCGCGGCCTGACACATTTTCTTTCATCCAGGCGCTGGTCAATAAATCCGCATCTTCTTCTTTAGCCCGCAACTGTGCGCCGTAACCGTAGTTAGGACCGCCGGTGAACTGCCGGTACTCTATCCCGGGCCAGTTGGGTTTTATATAAGTAACATAGGTATCGTCCTGGTCACCAGATGGAAGCAAAACAACTTTCTGTGAAACCTGCTTCTTCACCTGTTCCCATTCAGCCCTGTGACTATATTGCTCCTGGATGGATTTCAGCGCCCGCGCTATGGTGCTATGTCCGCCCCAGGCGGTGATGAATAGGGGCCCGGGCTCATCGTCCAGGATCAGTGATTTGATTAGGTCGGAACCGGGAGAATTGCGGGATATGTCCCCGTCAAATTCAATGTTGCCATAGCGGACCGTCGCTTTCAACTCTTCAGGCGAAGTGAAATTTGGGTTATGGATTTTCAGGTTCGGGTACACCTTACCGTAAGCTTCGACGGCGTCATGAATAAAACGTTCGTTTTCCGCCCAACGCCAGGAAGTACAGGGACAGGTATCCAGACCAAAACGTGCATATTCCCGGCCGGGGACAAACCATTTGGTTCCCTTACCATCTCCCTTCCAATGAAAGCCACTGCTTGCATAGATCAACCCTTCAATGTCGAGATCGCTGCTATACAGCAGGAAACGGATCAGGGAGTTGTTATCATCCAACTCCGGATCCGCGGTAACGATGATGCGTGGACGCAGTTGCTTACCCGCAACCTGGGCAACGGAGTTGGTCGCAAAAAAGCAACCTAGCAACACACCGGTCAGCACGGTAACAAATGACTTTACAAGCGAGTTGTTTTGATTCATTTTTATCAGTTGATCAGTTTTAAGAAAGCGGTTACTATTTCAGCAGCTGGTAGAACTTATAAAAATCTCATTCCGTTTTTTAATGTGTCAGTATGAATAAATATAGTGCTTAATTTAAAGAAGCAGTCCAATGAATACCCAGCTGTTTTAAAAAATTTTAATTGCGCAATAATTCTTTTTACTGTCCTTAGCAAGATTATTTATTAAAGTGATCACAGTGAATGATAATTTTTAAGGCTCTTATTTTTTTAAGCTGTTACACATCCATAAAGCGCAAAGGCTAAAGCCCGGATTTCCTTGCTTCCGAACTTGCAGAATAGACTGCGTCTTATGACAGTCTTGATCATCACCCAATAATAAAAATTGACACTACTGGAAAAGAAAATGAAAAAATAGTTGCCATTTCGAAACTCTATCGTAATATTGCAATATACAATTAAAGCAAATGGGCGCATCTAAAACAGATCATTTTACAGACAAGCAAAATAGTATTGCGACACTCGCGAAAGCGCTGGGGCACCCGGCAAGAATTGCCATCCTGGAATACCTCATCAAAGTGGACACCTGCATTTGTGGTGACATCGTAAACGAACTTCCCCTGGCCCAGCCTACCATCTCCCAGCATTTAAAAGAGTTAAAGAACGCGGGGCTCATCAAGGGCAGCATCGAAGGGAATGCGATCTGTTACTGCATCGACGAAAAAACCATCGGCAAACTCCAGGACTACTTCAAGAACATAGCTATCAAACTCGAAAAGAAAAATAATTGTTGTTAATTTAAAACTATCTCAACATGGAAAATTCAGATCAATTAAAAGAAATCGTCCGCCAGAAATACAGCGCTATTGCCTTGCAGGACAAAGAAACGAACCAGGCTTCCTGCTGTGGCGCCGGTGGTTGTTCAACAGAAGTGTACAATATTATGACCGACGATTACGGTGCAATTGAAGGGTACAATCCAGACGCAGACCTGGGCCTGGGTTGTGGATTACCCACGCAATTCGCTAAGATTCAAAAGGGAAACACCGTCATTGATCTCGGCAGTGGCGCCGGTAATGATTGCTTCATTGCCAGGAAAGAAACCGGCGAGGATGGCCGCGTCATCGGTATTGATTTTACGCCGGCGATGATCGAAAAAGCAGAAAGCAATACCCGGAAGCTCGGCTACACAAACGTTGAGTTCCGCCAGGGAGATATCGAAAAAATCCCGGTATCCAATAACGTTGCAGACGTGATCGTGAGCAATTGCGTGTTGAATCTTGTTCCGAATAAAGACCAGGTGTTTAAAGAAATGTTCCGGGTGTTAAAGCCAGGTGGACATTTCAGTATTTCGGATATCGTGTTGGTGGGCAACCTGCCTGAAGCACTGCGGAAGGATGCCGAAATGTACGCCGGTTGTGTATCGGGTGCCATTCAAAAAGAAGTGTACCTCGAACTCATTAATGCAAATGGTTTTTCAAATATCACGCTCCAAAAAGAAAAGCCGATCAACATTCCCGATGACATTCTTAAAAATTATTTGAAGGAGGATGAGCTGAATGATTTTAAAAACGGCAACACCGGGATTTTCAGCATCACTGTGTATGCAGAGAAATCAAAAACCTGCGGATGCGCACCCGGCTGTTGCAATTAATCATGGCGACCAGCGCACCTCCTGTGTCTTGCTTAACCACATTCTCATTGATCCCGGCCACGGAGGCACCCGGCTGGCGGTTACCGCTAAGGTTCGCTCCAATGAACCGTCGCTACCGAAGCAATAACAATAAATAAAAATAATCATGCAGAAAACAATACTGGTGCTTTGCACGGGCAATAGTTGCCGAAGTCAAATTGCTGAAGGTTACCTGGAACATTTTGCAGGCGACAAAGCCAGGGTGTACAGCGCCGGTATTAAAACGCATGGGGTGAATCCGAAAGCAGTCGCAACGCTGCAGGAGGATGGCATTGACATCTCTGCCCATACTTCTAACAAAATCACCGAATACCAGGACATTGAATTCGATTTTGTCATCACCGTTTGTGATCATGCAAAAGAAGTTTGCCCGGTATTGCCGTCCACCGCAAAAACATTTCATTATAACTTCCCGGATCCCGCGAAAGCAACTGGCACCCCGGATGAAATAGACCAACAATTCCGGGAGGTGCGGGAACAAATAAAAATTTACTGCAAGGAGTTTGTGCGGGAATATTTATGATCATCAACCTGCTGTTGAAGATTAGTTGAATCCGCGTTCGCTATGCTATGCACTCGCCTACTCGCATAGCGTTTAACTCCACCGAATTTAAAGCGGCTGTTTCCTATTTCCCGCTAACCGTCGGCTTTTCCCCGGCTTATTGTACTTTTGGTTTTGCAATCAAATGAAACCAACATCGCTCGAAGATTTTTACAAAGAGGCCCACGCTTCTATTCCCGAAGGGCTCACCAAAGAGATAGGGCATTTCGATCTCTTTGACATGGAGGCACTGATGGAACGAATGAAGGACGATCCGGGTATGCCCTATAACCGCCGCGCCTACTACAAGATCAGTTTGATCAAGGGACGAAACCGGGCCGAGTATGCTGACAAGGTGATTGAGATTGACCAAACCGCCTTATTATTTGCTTCCCCGAAGATCCCGTACAACTGGGTGCCGCAGGAAACGAACCAGTCTGGCCATTTCTGCATATTTACGGAAGACTTCCTGACGCAATCCAAGAGCGGCGTTGTCCTGGATGACCTGCCGATCTTTACACCCCGCGGTTTCCCGGTCTTTCAACTGTCTGCAGAAGATTGTGCCGACATAGAAGCCATCTTTATAAAAATGGACCGGGAACTAAAGTCAGACTACCGGTATAAATATGACCTCATCCGCAACTACGTCGTGGAACTCATCCACATCGGTCAAAAGTTGCAGCCTCTTCCCGCACTCCAGGTATCGCATAATGCAGCTGCAAGGATATCCACCTTATTTGTTGAGTTGCTTGACCGGCAGTTTCCCATAGAAACACAAGACCAGCGGCTCAAGTTAAGAACCGCGAAAGCGTATGCGGATTCGCTTGCTGTAAATGTAAATCACCTGAACAAGGTGTTGAAAGAGAACACGGGCCAGACTACCACCCAACTCATTACGGGCCGCCTGGTGACCGAAGCAAAGATCCTCCTCAAACAAACGGACTGGAACATCTCCGAGATCGCCTACTGTTTAGGATTTGAAGAAATTGCGCACTTCTCCAATTTTTTCAAGAAACAGACCTCCCATTCTCCCCTCGCTTTTAGAAACTAGCCGCAAAGATTGAAATTTGCAAATGTTCGATTGACGCCCGCAAATACGCATTGCCTGCTTGTGCTGACCTTTGTTTTATCAAATTTTTAGGTAAGAGATGAAACAAAAAATCACCACGTATCCGCTTGTGCAAAGCAACAATCACCTGCATCTATCCTTCCAGAGTTTATCCTGCCCATTCGCTGGCAGCGATTTGTTATCTCGGCGCAATTCAGGCTTGCATACACGCTGTAACAGGTTAAGCGCCTGATCGAATAGCCGCCTCGCCGAAAAATTCCATGTCTACCGTTAACGAACAGACGAAATTCTTAATTCAATCAAACAAATAAATTCTCATAAAAAAATCAAACGAATGACACCAAATAAAAAAATCGCCCTGGTAACCGGCGGAAGCCGGGGACTCGGAAAAAACATGGCGATCAGCCTGGCAATAAAAGGGCTCTACGTAATAATTACTTACAATAGTCAAGAGGGAGAAGCGCTTGCGGTGGTGAAACAGGTGGAGGCATTGGGCAGTAAGGCGCTGGCCATTCAATTGAATACTGCTGACACCGCTGGCTTTGACGTATTTTTTAAAACGCTGGAAGAAAAGCTTCACGAAAAATTCAACACCAGGTCGATCGATTTCCTGGTCAACAATGCGGGTGTCGGCGTGGGTGCAACATTTGCGGGAACCAGCGAAGAGCAGTTCAACCTATTGATGAATGTTCATTTCAAGGGCGTGTTTTTCCTGGCGCAAAAAGCGCTGGCGATGATGAACGATGGCGGCGGAATCGTCAACCTGTCAACCGGGCTCGCAAGATTTTACTCACCGGGTTATACAGCCTACGCCGCGATGAAGGGAGCGGTGGAAGTGCTTACCCGCTACCAGGCAAAAGAATTGGGTCCGAGAGGCATCCGCGTAAATACTGTTGCGCCGGGCGCTATTGAAACTGATTTTGCCGGTGGAATCGTTCGCGACAATCCGCAAGTAAATGAACACATCGCAGGCATTACCGCCCTGGGCCGCGTCGGCCTCCCCGAGGATATTGGCGGCGTTGTTTCGTTCCTCTGTACCGAAGATGCCCGATGGATCAACGGGCAACGCATAGAAGTTTCAGGTGGAATGAATTTGTAAGCAGGAAAGTTTTTAAAGCAAGTGGTCAATGGTAACGGGTATCGTGGTATAACGGTAACGAATAGCTGCTTTAACGGGGATCAACAGTTGTTGACGGATCAGCGGAAATGGGTACAAATAAAAAATGTTCCCTGGCGGGAAAAACACTTTGCTTCTGCGGTCGAAAAAGCGAAACTGTGCGCTGCCAAGGTCAAATAAAATTCCGCAGTTCGCTGAAATGTTCAATCCTTGGAATGTTGGTAACATGCTGTTGCACATTGGGACTATCGTATAAGACCACGTCCATACCGAGCGCCTGCGCTGCCTTGATCTCCGATTCCAGGTCGTCACCAATTACCAGCACGTCGGCAATGTTATAGTGATGTCGCTCCAGGATGCCGGCAAACACATCTTTTTTTGTAAGCCCCGAACTTCCGGGATCAACGATGTGGATCTCTTTGAAGTCGGCAGCGATCTTCATACCGTCGATCTTGCTTTGTTGGAGCCTGGGAAAACCGGTGGTGACCAAAAATTTATCTACGGAAAGATCTTTGGTGTCGGCATAGTCCTCGAAGGGTTTTATTTTACCGGTGTAGGCGACCTGGCTCAAATGTTCCCGGCCTTTTTCCGCCAGCTCTTTGCTGAACTTGTGTTCGGCGGCCACCAACTGGAACGGGCGGCGCATAAGATCAGCCTTGATCGCGGCCATGTACATGTGGTGAGTTCCCTCCTCCTCGATCATTTGAAACAGTGGCGTAAATAGTTCCGCCGCGATAGAAGCCACAGGATAAATGGTATTGTCCAGGTCGAAGATGATGGCCTTTTTTTTCATTTGCAAAGCTGTTGAACTTTAGGGATAAACGAGTAGTTCGGAATCGATCATCCGGTTAATCAAGTTGAGAGAGTAGGTCACCTATTGATATTTGCTTTCTTCCAGGCGGAAAAAACGCACGGCATTGTTAAAGAAGATGTCCCGCTTTTGATCGAAGGATAAATAGTTGGCATTTTCGATAACTCCAATGGAAGTTTCTATAAGTTTCGGCCACACCAACAAGTCAGTGCCGTACATGATGCGTTTCCCAAAACCGGCCTGTACCAGTCGTTTGATGTAGTCGTGAATTTCTGCGAGTGGGTAACTCCAGATCATTCCGGCTACATCCACGTACACGTAGGCGTTAGCACCCATCAAGGCGATCATTTCGTCGATCATCGGGTAGCCCGCATGCATTACCCATACTTTTAATTTCGGATGCCGGGCCAACAGGTCTTCCAGCAAAAAGGGATTGCCCATCGAAGCCCGGTATTTAGGATTGTTGATGTTGATGGTTCCGTTTCCGCCGGTGCCCATGTGGATGCCCACCGGTATATTCAAGCGTTCGGCAGCAGCGAAATAAGCATCGAGAGAAGTATCGCTCGGTGACATGCCCGCGTACTGCGGAGCAACCTCGCCCATAACTTTATAAAAACCTTTTGTCAATGAATCGGTGAAAGCCACGACGGTCATTTCACTGGAGGAACTTAAAGAAATACTTGGAATCACCCTGCCCGGCTCTGCGGCTTTCTGCCAGTTGCGTAAAATGCTCGCATCACCGCTTGCAACGATCGTCATGTTCAATCTTCTCATGGTGGCCATCAGGGAGTCCTGGAATTCCTGGTCGGTTTTAGCAGCCCGCAACGGCGTGGCACAATCGGTGTTCATAAAGGCCGGAGCTTTTTGAGTGGGATCACCACCGGGCATGCTGCTTAAAAACCAGGGACACATATCACCGCCAAAGGCCGGGTTCACTTTCATGGCATGCACATGAACATCAATGATGGGCAGGTGCCTGGCGCTGGTTTTTTGTTGCGCACCGGCAGACAATGTCAGCAAACTAAAAATCAAAAATTGGCAGCAGCGTTTACCCCGTTGAAATATGTATGTATGGATCATGTAAATCGTTTCAACAAAGTTGCGGTTTGAATCAATGCCAACCAACAATCCGTTTGAAAGAAATGCTCCCGCTTGCATTGCCGTACACGTGAGTGACACAACGATGCCGGGAAGCGCTGTAACAGCTTGTTCAATTAAAACCTTTGTCGAAAAATTGATTAAGAGGTGCAGGAAATTCGCGTAGCGCAACCGGCAAACCTCCTACGTTATCCGGCTTATAACATTGACCTATACACGCCGCTATTTATTTACCGCGTGGGCGATAGATATCGGTGACGACCATTTTGATGGTGGTGTTGCCGATGTTTCTGCCGGAGTCCGTTAGCGGCCCGCTGACAAAACCCATGCCGGTCGGAAAGGTGAGCGTATCCAGCCGGCCTGCTTGCCCCATGTAAAGCGCCATTTTGCCGCCCTGCAGCACATATACAGTGTGATCGGGATGGGTGTGCACGGACCAGGACTGGCCAGGCTTTATGGAGAATTCGTACATCTTTACGCCCAGGCTATCGACGAGTTTTTTGTTCATGTCGCCCCCGACATTCAGGGCATCCATGGCGGGATCGTAGGCAGGCATGGTGGGAGTGTTTTCGGTCATTGTTGTCGCCGAGGCTGTATCGCTCTCTTTAGTTTGAGGCGGAGTGGTTGCATTGTTGCAGCCATAAAGAAATAAGGAGGTGGTTGCAACCAACAAAAAGGCACCGGGTTTGAAATGTGTCATTGCTATTGATTTAAAAGTGATAAATAACTTTTAAACAAGTGGCGGGGAAGCATGGTACTTCGCTAACACGATGAACGGAGCAATGCGGGACAGGGATGTGAACGTGTTCTGCAGAATACCGTGAGAAAAATAGTAAAATTTTACCGGATTTTTTTGAAAGAAACGGGCTGGCGCCGACCGTTGCACTCCAGGTGACACAAGACAAGTAAAAAAACTTCGGCCTACTTTGTTGCTTTTTGATGCTCTATCCAATTGTCTATCTTTCTTTCCAACAACAAGAGGGGCAGACTGCCATCTTTTAAGACCTCGTCATGAAATGACCTGATGTCGAACTTTTCGCCTAATTGTTGTTTTGCTTTTGCACGCAGTTCCAAAATTTTTATCTCACCAACTTTATAACTCACGGCCTGGCCGGGAATGACCATGTACCGTTCAATGCGTTGTTCGGCCTGGGCCTCCGAGACCGGCTGGTTCTCCAGGATGTAACTGATGGCTTTTTCGCGGGACCAGCCTTTGGCATGAATTCCTGCATCAACCACGAGCCGGACCGCCCTTTCAATTTCATTATTTAACCTGCCAAGATATTGATACGGATCGGTATACATGCCCAACTCTGTGCCCAGGCTTTCCGCATACAGCGCCCAGCCTTCGCCGAAAGCGGTGGTGCCGTAGGTCATCCTGAATTCAGGGATGGCCGCTTCCTGCTGGATGGAAACCTGGTAGTGATGCCCGGGGATCGCTTCGTGAATGAACAATCCCTCCATGGTGGAATAATTGTACTTAGCAGGCTCGTAAACTGCCTCGTAAAATATGCCGGGCCGCTTGCCATCCCGCGAGGCCTTCATGTATTGCGCATTGGCCCCCGCCGCCCGGAACTTTTCAATGGCCCGCACTTCGAATTTCGCCTTGGGCTTCATGTTAAAAAGGCGGCTCAACTGCGGCTCCATCCGCTTTTCAAAACTTCTGAACCGGTCCAATATTTCGTCTTCAGTTTTGAAGGGAAAAAACTTGGGATCCGTTTTTACATAGTCAAAAAAAGATTTCAAATCACCCTTAAAGCCTATTACATTTTTTAGCGAATCCATTTCCTTTTTGATGCGGGCTACCTCGTTCAGTCCTACCGTGAAGATGGTTTCCGCGGTGATGTTGGTGGTCGTGTGATACTTCAGCCAGGCCGCATATTCCTTCTTCCCGTTATGGTTATCCAGCAAGCCCGAGGTTTCCCTCGCCTTCGGAATGTAAACCGTCACGATGTAATCATGCAATTTTTTGTAGGCCGGTTTGAGGTAGGTTTCAATGGCAGCAGCATATTCTTTTTTCAAAGTAGTAGCTGTGGCTGTATCCAGGTTAGCGGGCAGCTTTTCCAGGGGTTTAAAAAAAACGTTACCGGAATCCGGGCCGTCAAAGAAGGGTTTCAGTTGCACCGGCACCTTAAGCATGGCTGCCCTGGGCGTAGTATTCTTTACCCGGATTCCTTCCTGCATGTTGGCGATCGCCTGGTCTACCCAGGGTTGAAATTGTTTCATGCGGCTCATGAAATTCCGGTAATCCAACTCGGTATTAAAAGGGATATAACCAGCCCCCGAACCCAGGGTTGCAAACTGCGTGGGAAAGCTAAAGACAAACTGGTTGACCGGCGTGTAATACATCAGGGAGTTGTTGAACCAATCGTTTTCAGCCTGCAGTTTGTAAGTGAGTATTTCGACACTCAATTTTTCAGCGGCTGACAGTTCTTTCTTATTAATGCCACTTAAACTATCCAGGTATCGTTGGTTGAGGTTCCGCGATTTTGTTACATAGGCTTCGCTGATCTTGATCTCCAGTTGATCGTTGTACTGGTTAAAACCCTGGGCGGTGGCCGCGAGCGGATTTAAGGCGTAATACGCGGCTGAATAACGATCGAATAACTGGTCGAGCTGCGAGGGCGGTGTTTTAAAAGAAGACTGGGAGAAGCCGATGAGGAAGATAAAGGTCGCGGTCGCGATAATTCTTTTCATACAGTTAATTGTTGGTAGTTGGATAAGATGAGGTGGAGCATCCATGCGGAAAATCAAAACAGAACGATCCTGCCATGCCATTTAATTTGTCGGCATATACAGTCCGGAAGATAATTAGAAATAATGATGATATGAAAGCAAGGAGCCAGCTGAAGCAACAATCGGATCTTCGGACAGGCGTAACCGTCATCCATTAAATACCAATGAAACTTTTAAATCAACGTTTTCCGAAATGCTTGGGTGCAACTATTTTTCTTACGTCGACTACCGCTTTAAAATATAAGTCGAGGTGTAAGAAAGCATTACTGATGGAGAGCGATTATTTTATTTCAATTGCTGTAGTAAGAATGCGATCACCTTGGTGCTGATCTCTTCAACATCGTACATGGTTCCGAAATGTGGGGCATCCTTTACGATCGTCAATTCATTCTTAACCCCATAATAAGTTAGCCAGGCACTTAGCAATTTTGATTGTTTGTTTGAGACGAGGTCATCCTTTTCCCCATGATAGATGAGGAAGGGCGGATCATTTTTATCAAGGTAAGTCAGCGGACTGGCAGCTTTGGCTAGGTCTGGCCGCAGTAGCGGTGCCGCACCAATGAGGATACTTTCGGGAGACTTTAAGTTTTCATTCCCGGGGAGGAGTACCAGGTCGACCGGGCCGTAAAAATCAACAACTCCTTTGTATTGGAATGGCCGATAGCTGGAAGGAAAATACAAACTACTCACTTTATTATTTTGCGAGGTACCCATCAATGATGCCAGGTGGCCACCTGCGGAGAAACCCATCAAGGCGATCTTGCTGTTGTCAAGGTTGTACCTGGCGGCGTTATCATAAAGAAAAGAAACCGCTTTGTTACAATCCTGCAGGATGGCCGGGAACACCGCTTGCATGGCGAACCGGTAATCAATGGAAGCCACGGCCAGCCCGTTGTTGAGCATGGCAGCAACGGTGTTTGGCATGTAGCCCATGTCTGCATATTTATCATTGCTCACCCAGCCTCCGCCATGAATGAACACGACCAGGGGTACCTTCTTTTTTGTTCCGGCAGGAAGGTAGATGTCTAACAGGTGTTGCTTTAGCGTATCGTTGTTATAGGGAATATTTCCGTGAATGATGGTTCCGGGCGGCAACGCTGCCTGCACCCGGCTACCAGAAGGTGGTTGCCCAAACGACGTTGAAAAAACAAGGAACGCAACCAGGATGGATAAAATCTTTTTCATTTTTTTTATGCATTTTAATTTCAGTGATTTAAGAAAATCCCGATAGGTCCAGGGTAGCTTTAATGCGATCGGCCAGATTTGTTAATCCTGCTCTGCAACTTCCTTCAGCATTTTCAGTACCGGGTTTTCTTCCCCTTGTTCAGCTTCCTGCACGGCATTCGGCCGGTTATCTACCTGTACTATTTCAAGCATCGTGTGCCCGTTGCCGGGAGTGAGGATATAGCTCATCTCAAAATAATTTTCAGGCCTGTCTTCCCGCCCGGGCCCGGCCGCAAACAACGAATAGCGTAGCTTCCGCGGAGGATCAAATTCCAGCACGGTGCCCCACTGCTCGAATACCTGATTGTCCCATTCCGTTACAAATTTGATTGGACTGCCGACTTCCCAGGTTGTTTTCAATTCGCTTCCATACTGCCAAAGCTTTACAAAAGCAGGCAAGGTCACAACCTCCCATAGTTTTTCGGGACTGCAGTTGATGGATAATTTTGAAAGATTGGTTGCCATTTATTGCTTCAATTGAGCATTAAAAATAGGGGTTCTTTCTTACAGTCCTTGCCAGGCTCACCAGGAGTTTTTGCAATTCTTAACGTTGCGCCGCAAATAATTCTACAG
>JAURWD010000045.1 GCA_030655145.1 Ferruginibacter sp. | reverse complement strand
CGGAAATGGATGGCTTTGAATTGTGCCGCCAAATAAAGTCGGATGTTGAGACAAGCCACCTGCCGTTCATTTTACTCACGGCAAAGGATACCCTCCAATCTAAACTGGAAGGACTTGAGTTGGGCGCGGATGCATACATTGAAAAACCATTTTCGCCCAAGCATTTGAGAATGCAAATCGCCAACCTGCTTGCAAACAGGAACAAGATCAAATCTTATTTTGCCAACTCTCCATTTGCGCATGTAAAAAGTATAGCGCATACAAAAGAGGATGAAAAATTTTTGGAGCAGTTGAATGGCATCATCCTCGAACACCTGCAGGAACAGGAACTGGATGTGGAGCGCCTGGCACAATATTTAAACATGAGCCGGCCCACTTTTTACAGGAAGATAAAGGCGATCTCGGATCTTACACCGAATGAACTGATCAACCTTACCAAACTTAAGAAAGCGGCGGAGTTATTGGCAGAGGGATCCCATAGCATTAATTCAATTGCGGATATCGTCGGCTACAATTCGGTCCGGGTGTTTGTCAAGAATTTTCAAAAGCAATTTTCGATGACACCGGCGGAATACCTTCAATCAGATAAAATGAAAAATGTATAGCCGCGGTTAAACCCGGCTGACCGATTACCCAGCACACATGTTCCCCACTTTATCTTCTTTAATAAAATACTTCACAGGGATCGATCTGTTGCTGCCCGTACAAACCTTTGGGCTTTTTGTAGCACTTGCCTTCTGGATTTCTTACGCGGTCTTTAAGCAGGAGTTTGCCCGGAAAGAAAAAGATGGCCTCGTTCATGCATTCAATAAAAAAAGGGCGAGCACCCGGCTCGTTAGTGCAAGAAGATTATTGATGGCGGTGATTGTGTTCCTTATTGGTTACAAGTTTATTTATGGCTTGCACCATTTTCATGGGTTTAGTGCGGACCCTTCGCAACTGGTTTTCTCCCGCCAGGGCAATGTGATCGCGGGTTTAGTGGCTTTGATCTGTTATGTCCTCTGGATATTGTTTAAAAGAAAATATAAAAGCGCAGCCGCCGATGCAACCAGCCTTATACTTCCGTCGGAGATTACCGACCGGATGCTGTTGTGGTGCGCCCTCATGGGCTTCATTGGTGCGATCCTTTTCGCAAAGCTTGAATACATCGATCAGCTCTTCGTTGATCCGCTAAAATATCTTACAACCTACAATGGGTTGAATTTTTTAGGAGGCTATATTTTTGGCGCAGGCATCTACATCTATCGAACAAAAAAAATGGGAATCCCGTTCGTGGTAGCTGCCGATATTGGCAGCCCCGGGATCATGCTGGCGTATGGAATCGGGCGTATGGGTTGTCATCTTTCCGGTGATGGTGACTGGGGCAAAGTGAATACCGCTGCGAAGCCATCCTGGTTAAGTTGGGCACCGGATTGGGCCTGGTCTTTCGACTATCCGCATAATGTAATTCACCAGGGAAAATACATAGAAGGCTGTGGTGACAATTACTGTAACATTCTAACGGAACCCGTGTATCCAACGTCGTTTTATGAGTGCATCATCTGCGTGTTCCTCTTCCTTGTGTTTTGGTTCCTTCGTAAAAAAATCACCCTCAACGGCTCAATGTTTTTCATTTTTCTTGCCGCCTTCGGTCTCGAACGACTGCTCATCGAATTTTTGAAAATAAACCAGTTGTATTGCATTTCGACGATATGCCTGAGCCAGGCGCAATGGATCTCTGCCGGGTTTATTTTGCTGGGTTTGGGTGGGATGGTCTGGTTGTTTACCAAGCCCAAAAAGGCGGTTACCGGGTGATAGCTGTTTTGGGCGGAACGGCTTTTTTGAAATAACACAAGGACTTAAATTTTAGAATCTGCCAGCGTGAACTGCCGGCCAGGCATACACGAAAATACTTCCCAGCAATGCCTGCTCGCCGGCATTTGTGCGATGGCAAGGACGTTGCGTCTTTAACAATTATTTACACCGTTCATGAAATACCACATCTACCATTTCTACAAAAGGAACACTTCCGAAATATAAATTCTTCTCTTCTTATTGTGATAGTTTAGACTTTAATTTTTCCCTCGCTCTCATGCACAAAGATGACCATCTCACAAATCCGAACCCACAACCTTGTGCTAATGGGAAGAATGCGGTCTATTTAACGATTTGGATTAACTCCTCAATGGTGTCCTTTAGTGCCCCCGAGGCCTCATCAAACAACACGTCTTTGGACTTTTTTGAAGCCTTATTATCATTCGACTTTTTGATGGTCGCCCTGATGGGCTCAAGCGCTTCAAAAAAAGGGACAACCTGCTTTTCATACCGATCGTCTTCTTCCATAGTTTTTAACAGATCTTCATACGCATCTAATATGCTGTAGATCTCCTTTACATTGTCTGAAGTATGCCGCCGGGGAATGCGGTCAAACAACTGTTTTATCTGCAATTCAATTTGATTCATTTTTTAGTATTCAGGTTGTGTAAATGTAGAACAATGGTATTGGAGAGAGAGAGATCTTCCTGGAGATTTTGTGCGTTCATCCGCAGACTGTGCCTTCCGCCGCCATTGGGTGAATATCAAACCTTAGATGTCCATAAAATTTCACTCCCGGCAACACTCAACGAGCTTTGTAAGGAGGCAGACGTTTGCATCACTCCGGAAGAACCAACTGAAACTTATGTATCTGCGAAAAGTAATTTAGTGTTATCTGCAAACTGGCGGAAATTTATTGACTGAGTTTACTAAAAAGTGGCCGGGATACCTGCCTGACCTGCAGAAATGATCCGGCATGCTCAATGTTTCATCGCCATTAACCAAAACTACTGCTGCGATGAATGGGCAAGTAAACATCGATTATGAAAAGGCCATGTACCAGGATAGTTTTGAGGATTCATCAAAGTAAAATTTACAACTATGAGAACTCATCACATACTTGTACCAACAAAGAACATTCCCCTTGATGTTCCTTCTGCCCGCAAAGAAATTCGGGATCCCGAAATTTCCCAGTATTGTGGTTTAAACAATTGGCTTAATTCAATCCAAGATGTATTTCAACCAAACACCTGGAGTGAACCCGACCAACCAATAGTTAAAGAACATTGCAAAGTCTCAAAAGATGATCAACCAGTCATGGGGCATTTTAGAACCACGCATAAATTTTTTAGCCTAATATTTATCTTCCTTGTTTTTTGCGGTTGTAAGAAAGATGTTCCCGAGAAGCGTGTCACTGATTCTATTTTTGGAGAATATTTTTATAATCCACCTTCGTCGGGAGATTTCTGGTCCGATTTATTCAAAGGAACTACTATCGGAATATTTTCGGTCAACGCCACTTATATAAAAATCATCAACAGTCCATTAAGCTTTTACGGTTCAGGAGCACTTGTCTTTGATAGTGTGCGCATGTCAACTTCAACATCGTTTACAATCAACCAGATTATCAGCGACCAGCAATCAGCCAACGGATTTTCACGGGCTTCAGGGAATGGTAATTTTGGAAAGAAATTACTGTCTTATAACATTTTGATTGAAAGAAACGGCCTCATTGGTAACACCTCCATTGTTGTCGTGAACGCAGTCAAAACAAAAGATTAACTGCAATTGCCTTTCTTCTCACTAACTGATGCGCCAGAATACTTTCCTGCAACTGCTCTTAGGATACTTTGTATCATCCTAAAGAAAATGCATTTGCAAACGTTCGCACCTTTTTTGGCTTACCAATATTGAGAGACTTCAGTCCCGAGATATTCTAAACCAGAAACAGTAGGCAAGAATGACTATTTAATTGTTTTTGCCTGGCCATTAACCCTCGACACTTTTTGTTGTGACGTTGAACTTTGCTTCAGGTTGAATCCACCTGCCCTGCCTGACGGGCAATAATAATCCAGTGCATCCAGGGCTGCAGAATAACTCATATCATATTCCAGCACGTTTCCCCTCGTAATCAAATCTGCAGAATAATTATAGAAATCCCTGGAACCAAATGCCCCAAAATTTCCATATACGGCATCCCCTTCATAGACCCTTGATCCATTAATGTTCTCTATAATGGTATAGCCATACTGGGTTTCTACCAGGTAAATGCCACAATAGTTGCTGCTATAGATCACCTCGCCACGCTCCTGCGAAAGCCAGTACGAGTTGTCATCATATACCACTCTTTCTTTAGCGCAACTGGTAAATAACAGGACGGCCAAGACCGCTGTAATTGAATAGGTGAATATCTTTTTCATGTGTGCAATTTTTTATGATCAACGATTACACGAATTAGACGACAAACGGTGGGCTAAGTTTCAATATGAGTTGTTAAAATAAGGATTACTCAGCCTCAGGGTTTTGGTACTTGTTGGTATCTGTGGGTTCTGCCCGACAGGGATTCTTTTACAAAGATTTTTGTTGGCCAGGAGGCTATCGCAGCGGGCGTGTAGCCGCTCACTTTAAACACTCGCCTATTGGCTGGAAGGTAATTGCCCTCGCCTCCCCGGCGGGTATAAATCGCAATACCGCCATTCCCACCGGGAGCGCCGAAGAAAGGTGGGGGATATGCTTTTACGATTGCAATGTCTGTCATGGGTTGTTTGCAACTTGTTGAGGTGATACCCTTACTTCATCCAGGAAAAACGTTACCCGGCTGCCCCGCCACCTTGCCACGCCTCCGTTGGAGCCCGCGCATGATATTTGCAAACCGGCAACCCTGCCTTGGAGGTAGGAGAAAATATTGGGACTACCAAGTGCGCTGGGGTCGGTCATAATGCTCAGGGTGCGTTCGTCATTGGATCGGAACAAGCCACTAACATATTCATCGTTAAACTGCTCGGCCGGACTTTTAGCGGTACTTTTTACCAGCACCGCCGGCAGTAAAGTACCCTCGTCTGTAAAAGCTGTTGCTGCGGTTTCAACAGGCTGGTTGAGAGTAGACCGTTCGGCTGATGGCGGGTTGCCTATGTAAAACACCCGGCCGCCAACGGCTAGTGGTGTAAAACTGGAATCAAGTTGCGTACTGATGCGGATGTTGAGAGGCTGGTCGTTGTTTTTTACTGCTGAAAAAGCCATCAATGCATCTTCTTCAAACAGCCGGTTACGGATGGCAAAGGAGCCGTCGGGCGCCACGGTTACTTGCTGCTCGTCCCACTCGCCTGTTTCAGCGACGAGCATGGCCTGTATACTCCTGATGTTCCCGGGGTCCTGTATTTTCCCTACCACTTCAAAAAAGCGGTTTTGCAAACCAGCCAGCAGCGTATATTTTCCACGGGCCAGCGCATCCGGTAAATTTATAGCACCGGATGCGTGCCCGTCAATCACGGGCCAGCGGAGGCGGGTTTTCTGGCCTTCTTCGTTCTCAATTATGAGCTCCAGCGTAGCCAACGACTGGTTCTCTTCTTGGCCAGCCCCATCTTTGAAATCGACCCTGACTAATAACGAATCGCCGGCTGCAAGATGTTTTTGTTGAGTTGTATATCCAACTGGGCTTTCGCGGGTTGTGCCTGCAAGAACACCGCCGGCAGCAACAACGCGAAAACGATAAAAGAATTTTTTTCGTAAGATATCCTAATCAATATTGAAGCCAGCCGGTCGTGGAAAAACCGAAAAGAAAGATAAAATTGAAGGTGATGCGAGAATGCAATGGTATATCAATGCACCTGGTGGTGAGGAAATTTGCAAGATTCACCAGGATATTACCCGATCAGGAAAAGGGTTAACAAGATTGGTGGGAAAATCAGTGAGAAATTAAGCGCACATTACTCCTTTAACTTTTCTAACGTAAATGGTAAGGGTTATAAATTTATTATCGGGTAGATACCAATTAAATTACGTTAGGTTGATCAGTGACTATTGTGGAGCTGAACATGTACTAACCCCAAAAAAAAATGACTGACAATTAATCAATCATCAGTCATCTAAAATATTTCCAGTGGAGCTGCAGGGAGTCGAACCCTGGTCCAAACATATCCGCCGTAAGCTTTCTACATGTTTATTGTTGCATTATTTGTCGGGAAAAGGCAGGAGCAACACAAACCAACCAGATCCTTAGATGAATGGTCTTAAACAATGGTCACATCATTCCATTGCAGCAGCCCGTTATTGTTTTGAGTCGGCGGAAGAACAAGGCAACAGGCCAGCCCGTTCAACGGCCCTAATGGTTACTAGTCTATCGACTAAGCAGCCATGGCATACGAAGTATTGCCATTTGAAGTTTTGAATATTCAGATTAAAGTGCTAATTATCCAACGCACTACATGCTTACACTTACAAAGAACTATGCTGTCAAAACCGGTCAGCCCCGTTCGGTCAATGAAAATTTAACCGCCTGCAAATTTATGAAAAACTATTGTCTTTAAACCACTTATCGCTTTCTTAGCTTTGCCGGAATCAAATTTAACATTGATCAATGCAGCCGCAGGAATATTACCAGGAACGAATAAAAATTTTACAACAACAACTAGCGGAGAAACTCGAAAGAAAAACACGCCTTGGGGGCGGCAGATTCCTGGCTATGCTGCTTGCCGGAGCCGCCATTTATTTTACGCTCACAACTGGTAACCTATTTGTTTTAATAGCAGTGGCGCTCCTGGTTGCATTGTTCGTTAAGCTGGTATTTCTGGACCTCGATAACAAGAACAGCATCAAACACACCCAACTGCTGATCACCGTAAATGAGACGGAAACAAAAGCCCTCGCCGGTGAGTATTTTAGTTTTGAAGATGGGGCTATGCACGCTCCTCACGATCACGTATACGCGAATGACCTCGATATTTTCGGACATGCTTCCTTGTTCCAATATGTAAACCGCACCACTTCGGCGATGGGAAGCGCAGCGTTGGCGGAGCTGTTGCTGCATCCAGCAACAGCGGTTGAAATCAGCGAACGCCAACTTGCTGTAAAAGAATTGGCCGGCTTGCCGGAATGGAGGCAATCGCTCCTCGCCTATGGCCTGGAGAAAAAAATTGAAACCTCCACGAGGGAACGCCTGCGTGAATGGATCACACAGCCCAACAGTTTCCTGTCTTTTAAAGCCTGGGGAATTTTAAGGTATGTATTGCCAGCCATCATACTCGCCATTACGGCGGCATACATTTTCGACCTGGTGTCTAACAGGGTTTTTAATTATACAGTGTTGATCTTCGGGATCCTGGCTTATTTTATCAGCAAACGTGTAACGCCCGTACAACAACAATTGTCGAGGATCGTAGATGAGATCAGCGTTATGACAGACAGCATTGCCCTTATTGAGCAAGCAAACTTTGCATCGCCTTTGTTGAGCCGGCTTAAAAAACAATTTTACCTCGAGCAATCAAAAGCATCGCTTCAATTAAAAGAATTGAAAACCATCCTCGACCGGATGGATCTGCGCTACAACCCTGTTGTTTTTATTCCCCTGGATATATTTTTACTGTGGGACCTGCAACAGGTTTTGGCCCTGGAGCAATGGAAAGATCGCAACCAGCAAAAGATTACAGAATGGTTTGGCGCCGTAGGAATGCTCGAAGCCATGAGTAGTTTGGCAACGGTGCATTTCAATCATCCAGCCTGGTGTTTTCCTGAAATAAAAGAGCCGCATTTTTCAATTGAAGGAACAGATATCGGGCACCCGCTGATCAATGAAAACAAGCGGGTAAATAACCCGATCAGCATTCAACGATCCGGGGAACTGATGCTGATAACCGGGAGTAATATGGCCGGCAAAAGCACCTACCTCCGCAGCATTGGCATCAATGTCGTATTGGCCATGGCTGGCTCTGTGACTTGTGCTTCCCGTTTCGCCGTATCCCCGGTGCAGCTCCTTACCAGTATGCGCATTGCGGACAACCTCGAAGAAAATACTTCCACTTTTTACGCAGAGTTAAAAAAGCTAAAAACCATCATTGAAAAAGTTAACCGAAAGGAGGAGGTTTTTATTTTATTAGATGAAATTCTGAGGGGGACTAATTCGCTCGACCGGCATACGGGTTCGGAAGCACTGATCAAACAATTGATCAAAAAAGATGCGGTAGGAATCATTGCTACGCATGACATTGCGCTCGCCCAACTAAAAGAACAATTTCCCGCCAATATCTTGAATCACTTCTTCGACGTGCAGGTAAGCAATGATGAATTGTATTTTGACTATCGCCTGAAGGAAGGTGTTTGCAATAGCCTGAATGCTTCGATCCTGATGAAGAAAATTGGAATAGAGCTTTAAATTTGAAAATGGCTCAATGGCTCAATTTGACAGTGACTCAATTTGAAAATAACTCAATGTGACAATAAATCAATTTGACAGTGACTCAAATTGGAAAATTATTGGATTACTTATTATCTGAAGTGTTGATCATTTACTTCGGTTGTTGATAACTCACTCGATGTAGGCTGGCAAAAAACACTGCCTTGTCATTAATTTCTGGCCAATAAGAAAGCGAAATTGATTTCCAATTTCGCTTTCTTATTTTTTATCTTAAACTTTAATGAAGTTCAACAACAACTAATGTGGTAAGTGAGACTAAAATTTGATTGATTTAAACATTTTCAAATTGAGCAATTTTAGAATTGAGCAATTTAACTAATTAGCAGATCAGCAAATTAGCTAATTATTTGCCCTTTCCCCAACCGAACCAATCGTTTCCATTTGCAAACAACATCAGTCCAAGCAACAGCACCATACCAACCACCTGCGCATATTCTAAAAACTTATCACTTGGCTTCCGGCCACTGATCATTTCCACCAGCGTGAAAACAACATGGCCGCCGTCCAAGGCCGGAATAGGAAGCAGGTTCATAAACGCGAGAATGATAGACAGGAAGCCAGTGATGCGCCAGAACGCTTCCCACTCGCCCCACTCCGTCGGGAAAATAGAGCCCATCGATTTAAAACCGCCCAACCCTTTGTAAGCACCTGTTTCAGGCTGCAGGATCAATTTGAACTGGTCAATATAATATTTCAACTTCCCCATCGCCATGGAAACCCCGGCAGGAAGTGCCTCAAAAAAGCCATACTTCTTTGTTTCTACTTTGAACACACCAAGACTATCATACTGCATAAATGAAAGAATGGGTAACCCGATCTTTCCATCCGCATTTACCTGGGCGGCGATGGCCATTTCTGAACCATTTCTGAGCACTTTTAAATCAACCTTTTCATTCTTTTTTCCTGCAAGGATGCGACTCATGTCATCATAATAATTTACAGGCAAAGAATCGATGGCTACGATTTTATCAAGTGGTTGCAACCCTGCTTTTTTACCATTAGAAGTATCCTTAGGTGCGTAATCGCCAATGTAAGCGGGCAGGCGTTGCATGAGTAACATCCCGCTTCTGCGTTTGCTTTCTACGAGCCTTTCAATAAAATTAACCGGCATATCTATGTTACTTCGCTGACCGTCGCGTTCGATAGTTATACTTTTACCGAGCAATACCTTCGGCTGAATGTCTTCAAAATATTCTATGGGTTGATTGTCTACAGCAACGATCTTATCTCCGTTCCGAAGTTTCAAATCGTAAAGCACACTATCCTGTAACCAGATGCCATCTTTTACAGACGCCACCGGTACTTTTTGTTCGCCCCACACAAACAACACCATTGCATAAATGATGAAGGCAAGTAGCACGTTTACAATGATACCACCGAGCATGATGATCAGGCGTTGCCAGGCCGGCTTACTTCTGAACTCATGCGGTTGCGGTGGCAACTTCATGGCATCTTTATCCATGCTTTCATCGATCATCCCGGATATCTTTACATAGCCTCCCAGGGGAAGCCAGCCGATACCATATTCAGTTTCACCAATTTTCTTTTTGACCAGGGAAAAATATGGGTTGAAGAAGAGGTAGAATTTTTCAACCCGGCATCCAAACCATTTGGCCGTAATGTAATGGCCGAACTCGTGCAGCACTACTAATATTGATAAGGAAAGTATCAGGTAAAAAACCTGCATTCCTGCGTTACTCCAGTTAATTGCTAATATGATCATGTGTATCCCCAACTCCTATGGGGAGTTCTTTAATTGTAATAAAAATAAGCCTCAAAATTTGCTGTAAACCTTATTGGTTACCGCTTTACATCTTTATCATCGAAGCGGCAAAATTACGGGCTTCACCATCGCTTTCAAAATATTGTTCAAGTGTGGGCTTTTCGATAAACGTAGTGTGCGCCATAGTTTTTTCCACTACAGCGGTCATATCTAAAAAGCCGATCCTGTTGTGTAAAAATGCCCAAACCGCTATCTCGTTCGCTGCATTTAAAATGCACGGCATATTACCACCTTTAAACATGGCGTCAATCGCTATGGCGAGATTTCTAAATGTTTTAACATCGGGCTCCTCAAAAGTGAGTGATGCATTTTTCTTAAAATCAAGGCGGGGAAATTCGTTGGGAATGCGGATCGGGAATGCCATGGCATATTGAATGGGCAATTTCATATCGGGTAAGCCCATCTGTGCCTTTATGCTTCCATCTTCGAACTGCACCATGCTATGGATGATGCTTTGGGGATGAATGACAACTTGTATTTGTTCGGGCTTCAAATTGAAAAGCCATTTAGCTTCGATCATCTCCAACCCTTTGTTCATCAATGTCGCGGAATCAATGGAAATTTTCGCACCCATCTCCCAGTTTGGATGACGCAGGGCGTGATCTCGCTTTACGTTGACCAGGAAGTTTGGCTTCTTACCGATGAAAGGGCCACCACTCGCGGTAAGAATTATCTTATCAATTTTATTCCGTGTTTCCCCGACGAGGCATTGAAAGATCGCTGAGTGCTCACTGTCTACCGGGATGATCGGGGCCTGGTAAACCACCGCCTGTTGCATTACGATGTCGCCCGCAACAACGAGTGTTTCTTTGTTGGCGAGGCCAATTGCTTTCCCTTTCTGAACGGCTTTTAAAGTTGGTTTCAATCCTGCGAAGCCTACGATCCCTGCCAGCATCATATCGTAACTGTCAAAATCAGCTACTTCTTCAAGCGCCGCTTCGCCGGCGAAAATTTTAATATCAGTTTTGGCTAACGCCTCCTGTACAAGTTTATATTTCCCCTCATCACCAATGACAACTGCATTTGGTTTAAATTCCAATGCCTGTTGAATTAATAATTCAGCATTGCTTTGAGCTGTGAGAATCTCCGTTTCGAAAAGTGTGGGATTTGTACGTATAACATCGAGAGCCTGGGTACCGATAGAGCCTGTAGAACCAAAAACCGCAATCCGCTTTTTGAGAAAGGTATCTGACATAGGAATTTTTTATTGCAGCCAACCCTTACCAAATGCCAGGCCAAAAGATTCATATGGCGGATAAAAGGATGAGCAAGCCGTAGTGTAAAGTTTTATTATTCAACCTTCCGCAAAAAGATCTTCGCTGAAGTCCCGGAACTTAACGACGTAATCTTTCCTTAAGAAAAGCTGTGTTGAAATGGCAATTTACTGTAATAATTGCTCTAAAGCACTATTCACCCGCTCAAAATTGAAATCGTTGATCACGGCCAGCATCATACGATTTATTTCTGCTGTTTGAAGATTACCGATCGACCCTTCATGCGTGTGAACGGGCGACGGAGTGTAGGTAAATTTCCCTTGCTCAATGTCCTGGCCGATCTGCTTGTAAGCATCCCTGAATGGGATGCCCTGCAACACGAGTTTGTTCACTTCATCTACAC
>JAURWD010000042.1 GCA_030655145.1 Ferruginibacter sp. | reverse complement strand
TTATATTCCGCGTAGAAAGTTGTTTTTTCATTTGCTGGCTTGCTCCAGTTGTTCCACCCGGTTGGTTTTATGTGTGACCCCATCTTGCTCCCGATAAAAACCGTTTTCGCAAACGGGCGCCAGGGTCTTCCCAGTATAACCGACCCTGGTGGGGCATCACCAGTAAGGGTGCAATTCAGGAACACATAACCAAAGCATTTGCCCTCAGGCGTAGACGCCGCAGTAACCATGCCCGGCCGCGATTTGCTGTGCAACGTACAGCGATCAAACACAGCGGTGGCCGCGCCAAAAATATAATCGACTGTGCCTTCGATGTAGCAATCTTTAAAATACTGCAGCGTAGCACCTTTCGTATACAAGGTATCCTGGAAACCCAGGAAGCGACAATTCTTAAACGCAACCTTTTCACCGCGTATGTTTACGGCTACCGCCTGGCCAACGGGGCCCGAGGAATTTTCGAAGGTCAGGTTTTCGAAACTGATGTTGTCCCCATCAACAAATACCGACGCCGAAGCGGAGGTACCAAACGCTTTGCCCGTGCTGTCTTTTTTTGACGCATAATTGTCGAAAGTAAGTTTCGTGCTGGCTACGTCCTCACCAATAAAATGAATAAATGCTTTTGAAGTCGGGATAGTAATTCGTTCTTTATAAATACCTTTTTTGATAAAGATGATGATCTCCGAACCATTGGCATCCGGAACCGAATTGATGGCATCCTGCACGGTGATAAAATCGCCGCTTCCATCCTGCGCCACCACTTTTTTCGGCTGGCTAAATAGCAGGCAACAGTTTACGATACAAATAAAAGAGACGAGTAATTTTTTCAATAAACCGTTTTTAAATTGATCAATCTTTTACGTGTAGCCTCGACCATTTCGGGTAATGCTTGGCCAACAACTGTTGTGCCCAGGGTCCGTACCAGGCGTACCCATTTCGGCGTTCATAACCAATCTCTTTCATTGAATATTTGACGACGCCATCGCGGTCACAGAAAAATGGTTTGTTCGTGCCGATCTCGTAGTACCTGGCCCAGATGGTTGAAGTACTATCAGCGACCAACTGTTTGTCCTTTCCCTTTTCCGTACCCGGGGCTGGAAGTGCAACAACCTTGTAGCCCGCAATTTTCACGGTCTTATACCAGTCAACCGCCGCATTGATCGCCCTGATGATCTCTTGTGAAGGCGCGGGCTGGTCCATAAGAAACTCAATGATGTTTACACTCTCGGAACCGCTGATGGAAGGCAGTTCATATGCCCTGGCTTTTGCGGGTTGTAAGGTAACATGATCATATTGCTGGCACCAGGCGGTGAGCTTCCCATTCACCTTAATCTGCGTTTTCAAAATGCAATCAATCCCCCGGGAGATGGCATCCCTGCTCGGGGCAAGCAGCTCATTGTTTACCACCTCAAGGTCATGTTGTTTTAATGCCACATCCTGTAAAATGTGCAAGGCATTGATCATCGCGTTGTCGTTAAAAGTAATATGGGCACGGTACGAACTTTTGTCGGGGAAATACTGCGGCCAGCCTCCATTCGGATACTGTGCCTTTAGCAAATAGCGAATGCCTTTTTCCGCGGCTTCCAGGTATTGTTTGTTGCTGCTCGTTTTGTAAATTTTTACGAGATACCGGATCTCCCTCGCGGTTGATCCATTATCAATATTGGCATCATTCTTTTTTGCCTCGGCGAGCAGCTCGGCCTTTGTTTCCGGGGATAACGTTGTAGCATATTCGATGGCCTTCCCTTTGAAATGTTTTGACCATCCGCCGCTGCTACGTTGCGCCAGCAGCATATTATCCGCTTGCAGGTCCTGGGCCATTAATGGACAGAAGAAGATACCAACGCACATTACGGCAATGCTGACGAGATAAAATTTTACTGATTGAAGTTCGTGCGTGGTATAAGTACCAGGAGAAAGGATCATAGGAATTATTTTGTAATGGTGATCGCTGCATCAACTGCCCCGTTCTCAAACCTCGTGACCTGCTGCGCTTGCAGGGTATCCGTCCCCGTTATTTGGATCGTTTTGCTGCGCTCACCAAACACATGGAACAACAGGGTGGAAACTTTATTGTAGGTCAGGTCATTGATTGCGATGTCGGTGCTGTTCTCAATATACACAACGGGTTCTGCCGGTTTATTTAATAAGGTTAGGTTGGACAATTGTATGCCCGCAGCTTCGATGATCTCGACTCCTTTGTCAGTAGTTAAACTAACGTTGCTGATCTTAATTTGCCTGACAGCCATTTCTGGCAGACCACGAATGAAAATGCCTTTTTTGGCGCCGTTGCAAACGATGTTGCTGATCTCGAAATTCCGGAACTGCGGCGTTTCGACGGAAACTTCCGGCACTTCGACTTTTTCTCCCGCCCTGGGCGGCTTTGTAAAATAGTACATGTCGAAGTAGATGGCTTCATCCACGATGTCCTTCATAAAAATATCCTTACAATAAATCTTTTCTACCATGCCTCCCCTGCCGCGGGTTGTTTTAAATCGCAAACCTTTATCCGTTCCAATGAAAGAACAGTTGTACACAAAAATGTTTTTCGCTCCGCCGCTCATTTCACTACCAATAACAAACCCGCCATGACCTTTGTAAACGGTACAATTGCGGACGACGACATTTTCTGTCGGCTTTCCCCGCTTCCTGCCTTCTTCATCTTTGCCGCTTTTGATGCAGATGCCATCGTCACCCACATCAAAAATGGAACCTTCGATCAGCACATTTTTACAACTCTCCACATCAACTCCATCACCGTTTTGCGCATACTCCGGGTTTTTGACCAGTACATTCCGAATGGTGAGGTCTTCGCACTCTACGGGGTGCAGGTTCCAGGCTGGTGAGTTTTGAAAAGTAACACCCTCCAGCAACACTTTTTTACAATTGCTTAACACCACGAGATTGGGCCGGAGAAAATCTTTTATGGCGTCAAAATCTTCCAGGCGCATTCCTGCTTCAAACACGCCCGTTAGTTTTTCTTCGCGGGCTTTTTTTGATTTCAAAGAAGGATACCAGGTTTTACCATCTTCACTCACCAAGCCACCGGAGGCGACTTTCTTTTTCCACTGGTTTTCTGTCAAGCGATCCTTGCCTACCATGCGCCAGGCATCACCATTACCATCGACAATGCCCTTACCGGTGACCGCGATATTCACCAGGTTCTCCCCGGACAGCGGTGCCTGGTTGCGTGCGGAGCGCCTGCCTTCGTAGGTTCCGACAACCAATGGATACTGGTTAAAATCGTTGGTGAATTGCAGGATGGCTGCGGATTTCAGGTGCAGGTTCACATTACTTTTTAATACCACCGGGCCAGTAAGCCACAAGCCCGCAGGGATCAACACAACGCCACCACCCTTCCTGCTGCAAGTTTCGATGGCTTTATTGATACTGTTTGTATTGATCGTGTTTCCATCAGCTTTAGCGCCAAAGGTTTTAATATTAAAAGTGTCCTTTTTAAATAGAGGCAACTTAGCCGTTGGCAGCTTGCTCCAGGAAAATTGCGCCCCCGCGAAGGGAGAGCAAGCAATCGAAATGGCAAGTAGTGCAAAAACTTTTATTCTTTTCATCAGCAATAGTTGAATTATTTTGAAGTGAGCGCACCTGTCATTTTTATTTCTTTCAGCCAGGCATCGCACAACGATTTCCACTGCTCTGTAGATCCGGGGTTGTTATTCAACCCAATGTTGTGCCCGCCCTGCGGGAAGACGTGAAAACTGGTGGAAATATTTTTTGTCAAAAGAGCCTGGTAAAACAGCAAGCTGTTTATTGGTGGCACAGTTGCATCGTTGAACGCGTCTACAATAAAGCAAGGCGGTGTAGCGCTGGTAACCTGTAGTTCCAGCGAATACTGATCGATCAATTCCTGCGGAGGTTTGTCGCCCAAAAGATTAGCCTTGCTTCCCTTGTGCGCATGGGTACCCATACTGATCACTGGTGACACGAGTACAATAAAATCCGCAGCGTAAGAAATGGTGTCGAGTGAATCTTTAATAGCAGAAACATCTTTGGAGATCGTGCCCATCATGGCGGCAAGGTGCCCACCGGCTGACGATCCTTGCACGCCGATTTTTTTCGGATCAATTTTCCATTTCGCTGCATTCCCACGAATGATCCGCATAGCCCGTTGTGCATCCTGCAAAGGGGCCAGCGATCGCTCTTGTAAGTCGGGTGATGTTGGTAAACGATAGGTTACCACGAAGGCGCTGACGCCCATGGTATTGAACCATTTTGCCAATTGAAACCCACCCAGGTCGTAGGTGAGGTGGTGATAACCGCCACCGGGAAAAATAAGCACCGCGGCTCCCGAATTGTCGTCTTTAGAAGGGAGAAAAACATACATACCTGGTGTTGCCACCTGTATCAACCGATCATTGACCACACTGTCTGTTAACTTCAGGCCCTTGGTGTTTGGCATTTGGCCTGGCGGCCATAAGGGAATGAATTCCTGTGCCTGCAAGGAGCTTATCAGCAGCATAAACGAAGCGAGTAAGCCCGGTCCATATTTTTTTGCCATCGTCATTTCAGGATAAATTTTTATTTCGCTTGATCAAGCGGATTTACATGTACCCAATCCACATCTGCAAAGCCGGAGTCATTGATCTGCGACATACGTGTACAAAACAAGCCGAATTTTGCGCCCTTCCATTTTCCAACTTCAGCCGTAAACACCTCACCAGCCTGGGTGAAATTTTTTCCATCCCAACTGTAGCCAAACTGGCATTTGCCACCCGGACGAACCTGTACCCGCAGGTAGACCGTTGCAGCATTCGCTTTGCCCAAAACTGTCTCCTCCTCTGCAGCACCCTTATCTGCGTTTTTGCAGGCGGAGTACACGAGAAAGATGCCATCCTTTTTATTTTTTAGTGCAATGTTCGCATAGCTCATACCCATCACCGTTAGTCCTGCCTTTTCATCCGCTACTTTCGCGTTTGGTTTGAAACTTAGTTTGGTGGTAACCTGGAAACTATCTGCCGGAAATTTTTGCAGGAGCACGTTTGGCGCAAACCATAAATTGGCCACACTGTCGATGCGGTCAGAAAACAGGCGCAACATTCCCTTAGCTGGATCAGTAAATGCCCAGGTAGCTTTTGGGTTCGCCATCCACTGCCATTGCAAGCCCAGCGCGGTGCCATTGAAATCATCACTTTCCGCAGGTGTTTGAATGGGAAAGGTTTTCCCAACGGCCGGTTTTTTGTAAACCATCACCGGTTCCCCTTTGCCATCGCCATCCTTATCGACGCCAATCACGGGCCAGTCATTCACCCACTTCATTGGGTTCAGGTGAACCACGCGGCCGTAGGCTTCGTTGTCCTGGAAATGCAGGAACCAGTCTTCACCGGTTTGGGTATTTACCCAGGCACCCTGGTGTGGACCATTTACAGGTGATTTACCCTGGTCCATAACAACTTTTCGCTCGTAAGGCCCATAAATATTTTTAGAGCGAAGGACCAGTTGCCAGCCAGTAGATACGCCACCCGCAGGAGCAAAAATGTAATACCAGCCATTGCGTTTATAAAATTTTGGTCCTTCTATCGTGGGGTCAGTTTCATGACCATCATAAACAAGTTTTCCTTCGTCGATGGTTGTTGTTCCTTCAGCATTTAAGCGTTTTACAACGATGATGGATTTTATGCCCGCCCGGCTGCCGGCGTAAGCATGGGCCAGGTAGTTTTGACCATCATCATCCCACAACGGACAGGGGTCGATCAGGCCTTTGCCACCTTCAACTAAAACCGGTTCACTCCAGGGACCTGCCGCGTTTTTCGCTTTTAAGAGATAGATGCCAAAATCGGGATCGGGGTAATAGATGTAGAACTCGCCTTTATGAAAACGAATAGCAGGTGCCCAAACACCATTGCCATGTTGAGTTGTCGAAAAATGATCAAACGGTGGTTGCCGTTTTAAGGCATGCGTTACGATCCTCCAGTTTACCAGGTCTTTTGAATGAAGAATGGGCAAGCCCGGCACGTCTTCAAAAGAAGAAGACACGAGGTAAAAATCATCGCCTACGCGGATGGCGTCCGGGTCCGAATAATCAGCGTTGAGTACCGGGTTTTTAAAAGTGCCGTTACCAAGATCCGGTACCCATACTCTTGAAGTATAGGTTTTCGGCGATGTGGAAACAGGCTGCGCATGTAAGCTGGCGATTCCGCCAAAAAACGCACTGACCGCGATGATGCTGAATACTTTCTGCATGCTGATTGTTATTTGACCTGGCTCGCAATAATTGGCGCAACCAGGCTATTAATATAAACCTCTATGTTATCGTAAACAGTACTTAAATTTTTTCCCGCAGCGTTTGCGACATTAGCATCAAGACCATTCGTTTTTTCCCAGTCATCCGGCATACCGTCACCGTCGGTATCTAAATGGGCGGGCAAAGATTGAAGCAAGGGCCAGCCGCCGACGTCCGCCTGGGTATCAATGATTCCCTGCTTACTGCCATTTGAGCCGGGTTTGTAAAAAGTTTTGTCGCGTACATGCGTCACCGTACGTGCGTCCACTGCATCCCTTTTTAGTACCGCGCCTGCATAGGCCAATACTTTGTCGTATGCTGCCAGCGCAGATTGTGTGACCACGTTATTGTTAGTTGGATGCGGCTCCTTCAACCTCATGGCTGCTTTATCAGCTTCCGAAACCGTACCATAGCTGTTATGAAACTGGTTGTAAACTCCGTAGATCCAGTTATCCCCGGTAGCCGGCTCGCTTTCGCTTACGAAGTTACCGTGGATATAAAACCTGCCCCAAATATCATACACTTCATTCCCAACTTTTTTGTTTTTATCAATGGAGAATATCCGATCTTTTTTTAGAGTGGCCGGACCTGCCTTATAATAATTGTTGATGATGTTAATGTTCATTCCTTCGCCGCCATAAGCAACGTTGGCGCCCCAGTTATAAAATATGTTATTGCGCATGTCTACCAGGTCTGTCAACGCAAACTTTTTACCTGCCTCCTCGCCAAAACGTGGGTTGCGGCTATCATTGTTCGCCACCAGGTTGTGGTGAAAAGAAGCATTTTTTCCACCCCAGATACCGCCATACCCATGCGCTCCCTTAAAGTGAACTGAGTTGCGCAGGCTCTCTGTGATGAGGCTCCATTGCAGGGTAAAATTTTCATTGTTATAAAAAGAAACACATTCGTCGGTTGACCAGCTCATGGAACAATGATCGATGATGATATTTTTATGAAACCTTCCGCCAAAGGCATCGCCTTCCTGCTTTTCTGTGTCACCCATGCGAAAGCGCAGGAACCTTATGATGACATTATCGGCATCATTTGTAACGGGGTAATTCCGAATTGAAATACCATCCCCAGGTGCGGTTTGGCCAGCGATGGTAAGGTTATTGTTGCTAAAGCGAAGCGGGCTTTTCAGGGCAATGGTGCCTGAAATGGTAAAGACGACGATCCGGGGGCCGGCGGCATCAACGGCTGCTCGTAAACTTCCGGGGCCTGCATCGTCGAGGTTGGTCACCTTGATCAACTTTCCACCGCGTCCACCCGTAGCAGCTAGTCCGAAACCTTCGGCACCGGGAAAAGCGCGGGCGACTTCATTTACAGGAACCATGCCCGCATCCGCAGCTACCGAAGCCGGCGTCGTCACTCTCTTCGAACAGGACGCCAGGGCCAGGCTGAAGAAAGCAATCGCAAGAAGGGGGACGTTGAATGTATCCATAAAGAAACCAATTCCTACACCGAATTTGATTCGCTGTTGTATTTTTTAGCTTGCAAACTTTTTAATACTCTCGTGTATTCCTACCTGTTAGGCTTCAGCTATCTCCTCCCGCCCTTGGCGGCTAATATTATTTCTCCGGCATGTTTAATTAGTCGCAGGCACCATGCTCAATTCTATTTTATACTCAGTTTACAAACGCCATCTTGGATCCCCTGCATTGCTGCGGCCCGGGAAAGTAACGTCCATGATCTTAAAGATTCCGTTCAAAGGATCCTGGAAGAGTTGGGTACTTGGCCGCGTGTACGTAATGATCCCCGGAATATCGTTGCCCAGCGAAACCTGGTCTGAGGTCCTGAAATTATTTGACGCATCAATGTTGCTCGCAGCATTTGCACGGATACCCCGTACAGATTGACCCGCGGCATTTATCTTGCCCACACCAAAAATGCAATTTGTAATGGTAATACCATTGGTAACATTGTTGCTGGCTGCCGTATTGTAGTCGATGTAATAAGCACCATTTCCCAAGGCCGCTTCGTTCACCGTGCAATTTTCCATTTTCACCGAAGTGGAATTGTTTTTACTTACGATGATTCGTTCAGCTTTATAGATCGTACTGTTCCGGATGGTGATGTTGTCAGCCAGTGCAGTCGCAACATCTACCGTCAGCACGCCATACCCGGCAAGGCTGTCAAGGATGCAATTGTCAAATAATAAATTGGAAATGATGGCGGGCTGTGATTGCAGGCGAATGATACCGCGGAAGATCTCTGCTTTGCAACTGATAAAATTCAACTTACCGATGGTAGAAGCCGTGTTGATGTTGAAAACATATTTCGCAGCGTAATCAGTACCGCGCAGTCTGACATCATTGAATACAATTGAATCGATCACACTTCCTGAAACCACATTAAAATTGGAGGACATAGAGATGATCGCTTGCTCCGCAATAGACAGGTCTGTGCCACTTACAATGGTGATGGATTTGTTCAGGCTTATGGCAGACGAAATCGTATACAGTTCTCCCCTTTTCAGGATCACCGTACTTCCAGACGCAATGGATGAAATAGTATCAGCGAGTACTGATGGCCGCCCGGAAATTTCGCGGAGATCGACCAGGTTACCTGCAAATGGTGCCTTGGTTGAAAAATTAGACCAGCCCCGTACCGTGCCACCGCTGTAGAGGAACACAATGTATTGGGTAGATCCGGCAAGGCCTTCAATGATCTTTGTCTGGGCCGTAATATCCGTTGCGGAAAGGATGGCTGATTTTACCACCGCGCTGTCAGCTGCCTCCAGGATCCTGATCTCCGTTACCGCAGCACCGCTGTTGGTCCAGTTAACGCGTATGGCATTGTCGGTAATGTCACCCAGGCCGGGTGTGGCCAGAATGGTTGGAAATTTCGGAGTTTTGATGGCACCAAGAAACGACCATTTTGAATTGAACAGGGAATCAGCCGCATTAGCTTTTACCTGCACATGGTAAAGTGTTTCCCAGGCGAGGTTGGTGATAAGCACCCTGCCCGTATCCGTTATAGTTAGAGACTTCTCAATCGTATTAAATGTATCCTTACTCAATTGCAAAGTATAGGTTGCCGCATCCCTGATCTGTAACCAGCTTACCAGTATCGCGTTTGAATCTGCTACCAATACACTTTCCGATGTTGGCCGAAACAAACGCGTTGGGGTATCTATTTCATCCTTTTTGCAACCGGCCATTACTACCAGCAGGCTGCAAATTATAAACACGAGGTTCTTTCTTTTCATATAATTTTTTTTACGGGAATTGTTAGCGTTAGTATCCATAGCCATCGTTTTGCAGAGCGCCGAGACTGCTTGCGATCACAGATGCATGTATCGGCAAAATGTAGCGGAGCGTCTGCGTACCGGTCGGATCTTTATAGCCACGGTACTGGTTTAACACATACCCTGCCGGACCTGAAGTGGTGGTGTTGTACAAGGCCCGTAACCAGTTGTGGCGAATGTAACCGGTCACCGGGTCAAGCACCGGTGGCGTTGTTACCCGTGAGTATTTGTTAAGGAAGCTGATGGTTCCGTCGGTGTTGCGTTTGTAATAGAGATAGTCAGGAAGGTTGGCATAGGTGCCAACACCGGCAACGGCATCTGCTCCCATTTCACCTAAAGCTTTTACCGTTTCAGCAACTTTTTTGTTGATGAGGTTCCAGCGGGCGAGGTCATATTTGCGGATGAATTCACCGCCAAACTCCCAGGCTCTTTCGTTCACGATCGCTTTGAAGAATGCGTCTTTACCTGCTGATACATCGGCGATGTACGTCGTTACTTTACTATCCCACAAGCTGGACGGAAATGCCCGCTGGCGAACGACCTTCAGCGCATTTTGTGCGATGGCTCCCGGGCCATTGATCTCATTCTCCGTTTCCGCTAACATGAGCAACACATCGGTATACCGCATGATCGGGTAATTGATGCCCGTGCCTTTTGCAGTGGAAGGCCCAAGATTGCCGACACGTAACAAACGATTCCATTTAGCCATGCCGATGCTGGTAGGCGCCACCGGCTGCTGCAACAGGTTAGCGTCGTAGGAAACCAGGGAACAGGTGACAGGTAAACGTAGGTCGGTTGTATCAAACGAATGGTAATAATATGGAGTCAATAACATGGTTCCGCCGCCACTTCCAAAGTTGTGCGAGCCAGCCGCCACCGTTACACCCATGTTCCAGCCTACATCGCCGGAACCCGGTGCAAAGGCTACCTCGTACAATATATCATCATTTGTAACCTTGATGGATTTGTTGATGTTCTCAAAAACTTTTGCAAAGGGGCTTAGGTTATGTGGTTTACTCTCTACCAGTTTTTTACAATAAGTATTTGCCAGCTGGTAGTATTTCAGGTAATCATCCTTGCGCTTCATTGTCATGTCGGGGTACAGCCAGTAGCCACCACGCATAAGCGCTATCCTGGCGATAAGCCCCTGTACAAATTCCCGGTTGATGCGTTCAGTGCCAAAGTCCAGTTGATCGGCCCACATCATACCTGGTTCTGCCGCGATGAGGTCATCAACGAGAAAGGCCAGGATGGTATCACGACCGGTTTTCGGCAAGTAATAATTATCTCCTGCACGGGTGGCAGCCACCTGGAAGGGTACGTCACCCCAATGATTCACCAACAGGTAATACCAGTAAGCCCGCAAAGCCTTTACCTCTCCTACCAATTGCTTCATCCCCGGTGTATTGCTGATGGCACTGGTTTGTATTCCTTCCATACACTCATTGGCCTTATTAATAGCGCTGTAAGCGTTGTTCCAAACCACCAGGGTTTCACTGTTTGCGGAGGTGGCCTCAAACGACCAGATATCCCGGCGCCCACCATCCGGAGCCGCTGCCACGCCGCCCACTTCAATGTCTGTGTTGCCGGCGTAATTATTAGAAACCCGCGAGGTATAGGCATCAGCGTTAAACATGGCATACACGCTGTTCACCGCTTTTTTCGCATCTGCCTCCGTTGCAAAAATGTACTCCTGCGTGAAGGAAGAGGGCGTTTCGGGCTGCAGGATCTTTTTACAGGAGATCGTTGTAAGTGCGATGCAGGCTGCAGCTATAAAGAATTTATGTTTCATAATAGAAATTTTGTAGTTGATCGGAATTAAAAACTGATGTTGGCTCCAATAGTGAACGTCCGGCTTTTTGGATACCCGGAATAGTCAACCCCAGGCGTTAAAGGCGTGTACGCACTGTTGCGGGTTGCACTCACTTCAGGATCATATCCTGAATAATTGGTCACCATAAACACGTTGGTAACGGTACCGTATACCCTAAACCTTGACATCTTCACTTTCGAGATCAAATGTTTTGGTAGAGAATACCCGATTGACACATTGTTGAGGCGCAGGAATGATCCGTCTTCAACTGCGTATGAATGAAAAACGGGTGAGGCAGCTCCCATAGAAAGTGGCGTCCACATAGTCGCATTGGCATTTAATTCCTTTAACTGGGCCAGCTCGTTCACAAGGTTGCCTGAGGCATCAATGTATTTGAAACGATTGTCGTAAGCGTTGGTCGCCAGCAGGTTGCCAAAGCTGTTCCGGTAGAACATATTAAATTGAATTCGGCCGGTGTTATAGACATCATTTCCAACCACGTAGTTGAAGAAGGCGCCAAAATCAAGATTTTTAAAAGTTCCATTAATTCCGAATCCACCCTGGTAATCAGGCAAGGCGCTACCAATGATCTGGCGATCATCAGCGGTAATGAAACCATCACCATTGAGGTCTTTTAATTTGAGTACGCCTGGCCGGATGGCAGAACTTGGTGCCAATACTCCACCAATTACGCCCATCAAGGCCGCCGCATCTGGTACGCCTTTGTTAAGGGTGTATTTTTTGGTAACCGGATCGAAAGATTCGAAATCATCGGTCGTGTACATACCATCCGACACATAACCATACATTAGTCCCACGGTTTGTCCAACGATAAGACGATAGTCATCAATCGTTTTCAGATCCGTGCCTGCCCAGTTGCTATTGAAGGGCTGCGAGATCGGTCCACCGAGGTCATCGATCCTCGATTTATTAAATCCAATATTGAAATTCGCGGAGAGCGTAAAGTCTCTTTTATTGATGATGTTGGCATTGAGGGAAAGTTCCACACCACGGTTGGAAGTCTGGCCCTGGTTGCGGATCTGCGACGTGTAGCCGGTTTGTGGCGGAATGGTTGATTGAACCAATAAACCTGGCACCGAATTATGATACACATCAAGCGTACCGATGATCTTGTTTTTGAGTAAGCCAAAATCAAGACCGATGTTACGCGTAACTGTGCTTTCCCACTGGATATCCGGGTTTACGAGGATGGAAGAAGCTGAGCCCCAATAAGCCTGGTTGGTTTCTCCAAACCCGATCGGGCGGTTGGTTTGAATGCTGAATACGCGGCGGAAAAGGTCACTTGGAATGCGGTTGTTACCGGCCTTTCCATAACTCAGCCTGAGTTTAAGATCAGACACAGCCCCGACATTTTGCATGAAATTTTCTTCTGAGATCCTCCAGGCTGCGGCCACGGCCGGGAACAGACCCCATTGTTTACCAGGAGCGAATTTCAAGGACCCATCATAGCGCGCAGTTGCTGAAATGAGGTAGCGCCCTTTGAACTGGTAATTAAGCCGGCCAAAAAAAGAAGAAAGGTTATCACCCGGTCCTTCAAAGGTTTGAAACTGGTCGGGAACGCCGAGCGCCATGTTGGAAAATATTCTTTCCGGGCTCAGGTTCTCAGCAAAATTTTCAGAGCGGTTAAAGTCAGTGGCTACCTTGCCTGCATTGATCTCTTGTCCTGCCAGGATATTGAAATCATGATCCCCTGTCTTTAAAGAATAGGTTAAGGTATTGGCCCAGCGATATGCAAAGGTTCTAGCGTTCCTGATCTCGCCTACAGGCAAACTATTACCGTTTGTTTTTGATTCGCCGGTCAGGGGGCCATAGTAACGTTTCGTATTATTCCAGCGCATATCCACGCCAATTTCGGAGCGGAATAAAAAGTGGTTGGTCACATTCCAGGAAGCGCCGAAGTTCATGTTAAGAGCATTGGTAACGTTCTTACGGTAATCCTGTACGGTGAGTGCGATCGGGCTAACCAGGCCTCTTAAAAATTGCTCATACTCCTCGGCTGAAGTGCCGATGGCATTTGGATCGATGATGATCTGGTCTGCCAGGCCATTTACCGGGCGGGTTGTAATACCATCGCTGATGCGAACACTCGCGCCACCTGCAGTACCTGCGCCGTCAATATCTGTATTTGTGAAGCGCGAGGTGAAGTCGAGCTTCAGGCCCTTGTACATTTCATGATTCAGTTTGAAGTTCATGTAAGTACGCTGGTATTTCGAGCCTGCCTGTAACCCCTGGTCCTGGTTATTACTCAAACTCAAACTCATTTTAGTTTTGTCGCTACCGCCGGTTACGCTCAGGTTATGCTGCTGCGAGTTGCCAGAACTGCCGAACAATACATCCTGCCAATCGGTACCAACCTGGTTTTTATATAACTCGAGATCTTCGTATACGCCATAGTACTTAGTGAAATTATCGAACTCAGTTCCGCCCCTGATCTTTGCATATTCATATTGCATCAGCGCAAACTCGTACGGAGACAGCACTTCGAGTTTTTTTGGTAAGTGACGCTGTTGAAAAAAGCTGTTCAACGATACGCTCGTTTTTCCGCCTTTCGCGGTTTTGGTTGTGATGATCACTACACCGTTGGCGCCGCGTGCACCATAGATGGCGGTTGAAGACGCGTCTTTTAAAATGTCAATGCTGGCGATGTCTGTTGGTGCAATATCATTGATACTTCCCACCGGAAAACCATCCACGATGTACAAGGGTGAATTGTCCTGGGTAACGGAACCGCCCCCACGAACTCGAATCACGATCTCCGCTCCCGGTGCGCCATCGGTAGTGGTTACCTGCACACCTGCGAGGCGACCGGTCATTGCTTCAGCTGCGCTGGACAAGGGAATTTTTTCCAGCGTGCTTCCCGCCATTGAAGAAGTAGCACCGGTCAGGTCTTTTTTCCTGGCGGTACCATAACCGATCACCACCACATCATCCAGTGATTTTGTGTCGGGAGTAAGTTCTACATCTACCACTGAGCGGCCCTTTATCTCCGCTTCCATGGTGACGAGTGCCGCGCTGGAGAATATCAAGCTTGTGGCCTTGTTGTCGACGCTGATGCTATACTTACCGTCCTTGTCGGTGGTGACTGATTTTTTCACGCCTTTTACGGTTACAGTTACCCCGGTTGCGGGCAGGTTAGTTCCTGTTGACCTGACGGTGCCGGTTACCTGTTTTGTTTGGGCCCGCAAGAGGGAGGGTATGAAAGCAAGGAGAAGCAGCAAACAAAATCCTGTCGTTCTAAACATTTTGATCATAAAGCAAATTTTGATTGTATTGGTATGAAGGACAAAGTGAAAACCTGGGAACGCATTAAAAAAATGAAATGTCATTCTGTCTTTTCCGGAGAACAAATTGTAAACTGGCGTAAGCAGCATAGGCGCTTAGTAAGTTGTAAGTTCTCCGGCTGCGCCAGGAAAGTTGGAAAAAGAAGTTGGCCCTGGACCTGCCTTGAAAAGGACGGGCAAAAGGTTCATGTTGGAAGTTTGCAAGCATTCGTTGATTTGAACTTTTTGAAGGAGGCTGATTTTTAGCCGGTTTGATTTGGAGATAAAACCAGTGCAACAAATGTAGCTGCGCAGGAAGGGCGTAGAGGGGCAATAATTGACCGAATAGGTTCAAAAATTGACGGTGTCAAAAATTATCCGTCTGGGAGATTTACTGATTATCAGCCTGTTACATGAACTTGTTGAAAATTAAGGAAGGATGGGCCAATGAGCCTGGAAGAAAATTGGAGAAAAGACGGGTGCGTAAGCTTTTGTTAAGTGTTGGGTGTATTAACCTTTACTTTTTTGGCTTTTAAATAGTCGGATGGTGAGCAATTATACTTCTCCCTGAAGCAGGTGCTGAAATATTTGGCGTTGCTAAAACCGACCTCGTAGGCCACCGTGGCGATATTATTGGACACTGAATCGAGGAGTTCTTTCGCCGTTTTCAAACGAACCTCCCGGATGAACTCCACCGGCGACATATTAGTCAGGCTTTTTAATTTCTTGTAAAAAGTAGTTCTACCCATGAGCAAGGATTCTGCCACCTTGTCTATGTTAAACTGCGGATCCTCCATACTTTTTTCGACGATGCCAATCACCTCTTTTAAAAACGCTTCGTCTTTCGCCGTGATGACCAGCGCTTCGGTGAACTCCTTCTCCTCTTGATCAACCAGGGAGTGCGGGTTGCCGGAAAGCAACACGTCGAACATCTTTCTCCGCTGCTTTAGCAAATTGCTGATCAATGCCAGCACGACTTCCGCGTGGAAGGGCTTGGTGATATAATAATCCGCGCCGTAGTTCAACCCTTCCAGCTGGCTCTCCACCGAAGATTTGGCGGTGAGCAGGATCACCGGGATATGACTGGTCCTGGGGTTGTTCTTTAATTTATCCAACATCATGATCCCGTTCATTTCCGGCATCCTCACGTCGCTGAGAATCAGGTCAGGTATAACCTCGGTGGCTTTTTCCAGCCCTTCTCTCCCATTCTCCGCTTCCACCACTTTGTAATGTGGCGCCAGCTGATCGGCGAGGAAACGCCTTAACTCGCCGTTGTCCTCCACCACTAATACGGTCTGAAGATCGGGTTGACCGGCGGCTCTATTTTTGTCTTGCAGCACCACCTGTTCCATCGCTACAGATTGTTTCAGTGACAGCTCGGTTTTATTTTCAGGTATCCCGCCTGCAATGACAACTTCGCCCGGTTTGAAATGATCTTTATGGATGTTGAGTTCGACCGAAACCGTCAAGCCCCCGGACGGGTTATTCTGCGCACTGATTTTGCCATGGTGAAATTGAATGATGTCCTTCGAAAGGGCAAGACCGATCCCGGTTCCGGCGAGATAATCAGAAGCAGGTTTATCCACCTCGTAATAGAGTTCGAAAATTTCCTGCAGTTTATCCGGCGGTACACCAATGCCTTCATCCGTTACACTAACCTTGAACTCAGCTGAGTTTCCCTGGTGCTGAAGATCGATCGTGATTTTTTTACCCTTTGGCGTAAACTTAAATGCATTGGACAACAGGTTGTAGAACACAATGTCTAATTTGCCTTTATCCACCCAGGCAGTTAACTCTGCCACGTTCGAGGTAACGGAGAGCTCAATTTGTTTTTCCTCGGCCGCGTCGCTGAAGTAACCTGCAATGTCTTTCACGAAACTCACCATCTCGGTCTGGCCGATCTTCAGGCTCATTTTCCCGCTCTGTACTTTTTGGAAATCAAGAAGCTGGTTGATGAAGCGAACCATGCGATTGGTATTTTTCCGCGCAACCGTTAAATACTCGAAAGATTTCCGCGAAAGATCGTGTTGTTTGATCACCTCCTCGATCGGGTGAATGATCAACGTAAGCGGCGTTCTTAACTCATGGGAAATATTCGTGAAAAATTTAATTTTAAGATCGGTCAGCTGCTTCTCCACGACCACTTTATTTCTTAGACGAAGCATGGTCGCTACTGTACGCCTTATTATTTCTGCGAGCGCAACAATTAAAATGGCATAGAGCAGGTAGGCCCACCAGGTTCGCCACCAGGGTGGGAAAATGGTGATGGACAGTGTTTTTGCCGGAACCTTTTCGTACAGGTCTTCACTCAGGTTTTTTACCTCGAAGGTATAATCGCCGGGCGGCAGGTTGGTGTATGTTGCCCGGTGTTGGTTTACAACATTATTCCAGTCCTTATCGAAGCCCTTCAGGCGATAGGTGTAGGTTTGTTTGTCGTTCGAAATAAAATCCAGCATGGTAAAGTCAATGCTGATGATGTTTTGATCGTGCCGGAGTTCCACTTGACTGGCGCTGTTGATGTCTACCAGCAAGGTTGCTCCGTCTTCACCGGCAACCACATCTTTGTTGTTTACCTGCAGGTTTGTAAAAGCCATGTTAGCCTTCAGTTTCCGGTTTGATACCGCAGCGGGATCGAAAATAACATAGCCGTTAACGGTACCGAAAAGCAGGTTATCATTATTCAGGCGCAGACCCGAAGCTTCGGAGAAACCGGCCTTCATCAACCCGTCATACGAATCATAATTGCGAAAAAGATTTCTATCCGGGTTGAACTTGCAAAGACCATTCTCGGTACCCAGCCAAAGATTGCCTGATTTATCTTCGGCGATGCTTAAAATATAATCACTTGGCAAGCCATCTTCCCGCGTAAAAACTTTAAACTGGAAACTATTATTTGCAGCGGGTGTGGCCAGGTTCAATCCACCACCAGAAGTCGAGATCCACATCCGGTTTTTTGAATCTTTGAAAATAAACTGCAGGTCGTTGTTGCTTAGGCTGGTTTTATCGCCCGGGGTTTTGCGGTATGATTTAAATTGAAAATCCCGATAGGTTGGTGTCGTTATATCAGCCACCAGCAAGCCATTCGTAGTGGCCACCCAAAGTTGCCCTTTGGCATCTTTTCCTAAATGCCGGATCTTCCCGGCGGCTGCCGTGGGATAATTTTTTAAGTCGTTGTTGGCGTTGATGAACATCAATTGGTCGCCCTGCTCCAGGATCATGTTTAAGCCATTCTCAAAAGTTCCGACCCATATCCTGCCGTTGTTGTCTTCTAACAGGGAATAGATGGCGTCACTGCTTAAACTGTACGGGTTGTTCCTGGCGGCTCGGTATTGCGTCAGCCTGTATTTGAGTGCATTACTGTCTACGGCGATCGCCTTGAAAAGTCCGTTACCTTTTGTGCCGAGCCACATATCGCCACGCCTGTCCTGCAACAGCGTATATACGGAACCGATACCGCCTGCCGGTCCATTTACAAAAAGATCTGTAAGCTGTTTTCCATCGGGTGTTTGCAGGTAAACCGTCCCGGATTTAGACGCAAGCCAAATGCGGTTCTTGCGATCATTAAATATCCCGCGAACATCATTATCGGTTTTATTCGAAGTTTGGTTCACCAGCAGCGCCGGATCAAGATCCTTGCGTTGGAAGATGATCTTTTCAATACCGCGATCGCTGGAGGTAAACCAGAGCACACCTTCCGGATCAAAATACCGTACCCCAACAATGTTGGAAAATTTTCGATTGGGCGAACCTGGCTGGTTATAAAAATATTCCACGGCATCTTTTGTGGGATCATAATAACCAAAGCCGCCACTGGCCATGCTGACCCACACGCGGTTTTCATTGTCTTCAAAAACGCCGAAGAGCCGAACCGGGTAATTTAGGGTGGCATCATTCTCATGGAAGAAGTACGTGATCTTTTTCGTTGCCGGTTCATATTTCACAATTCCGCCTTTTTCCGGTTCAACCCAAAGGCGGCCCGACCTGTCCTCGTACAAGGCGCTTAAAAATCCTTTACCAGTTAGAGCGGAGGTACTGGCAACGAGGTTGTCGGTATTGATCGCAATGATCTCGCCTCCGGCCGATGAAGCGAACAGTGTATTGCTTTTCCGCGAAAGCAACAGTGCGTTTACGCGATGCCGTGAGATAGATTTGAAACTGAAACGCCCGTTTGATTTCTCATAGGTCACGAGGTTTCCACCGCCGGTTCCAAACCACAGCTTCCCCGCGTCTTCAGTCACGCAGGTAAAAGATGCTGCGGGTAGGCCTTCGAGTTGCGTGGTCTTCGTTTTATAGATATTCCCGGCGGTAGCCGTTAAACAACTTAAGCCCCGCTCTGTACCCACCCAAACATTTCGCAGTTGGTCTTCATACAGAAATTTGATGCTGTTCGAGGCAAGCGTTTGCCCTGGAGGTGATCCTGTTCCGTAACGGGTAACTTCGGGCGCTGTACTCGCAGCATTGCGCACACAAAACAAGCCCTGCTCGAGGGTGGTGAGCCAAACGATCCCTCCATTGGAAGGAATGATCTTATCAAATTTAATGTTGGAAATATTTGCGCGGGCCAGGATCGCGGAGATAGACAATAGCCGCCCGGTCTTTTTATCGAAGCGAAGGACTTGGTTGTCGTAGGGACGCAACCATAAAAATCCTGCCTGGTCTTCTACGATGCGGTCGATGCGATTCGTGTTCAGGCCGGAACTATCGCCGGGATGAGATTTGTAGGTAACAAAATTATGGCCGTCAAAACGGTTGATGCCGTCCCAGGTACCAAACCACATAAAGCCATCACTGGATTTGATGATGCTGGTGACGTTATTATGAGAGAGGCCGTCTTCTGTAGAGTAATGCTCCATCTTCGCTTTTACCTGCCCTATGCAGACGCTTGCTACCAGCATTGATATTGCAACAAAACAGCATTTAATATAACCACCCGCACACATGGAGCGAAAATACAATTATTGCCTGCACTTCAAGACAGCTCCAATGTTATTTCGCAGACGCGGCCTCGCTCATTTGTAACGTTAATGAATCATCGCTTTCCTAACCGCGCCGTTTCAAAGAGCGGAGCTGCCTGCCGCGGTTCTCAAATTTTAACTTGCGTTGGTTATCGAGGTATTCGCCGAATATGGCGTCGTCTTCCCGCTTTTGTTTTCGGTGCTCAATAAATGCCCAGGCAATAGCGCCGATGAGCAAGAGCACAAATAATAAAAATATAAGCTGCATGATGGAGTATTTTAAATGAGGTAATTATTTTAGTTGGAGACCTTTACGATCGTAAAAGTTTTCTTGCCGGAAGGCACCGTCCATTTTATTTTTTCACCCTGGCGAAAACCCAGCAATGCTGTTCCGAGTGGTGCCAATACCGAAACGCGGCGTTCTTTAATATTGGCTTTTTCAGGTACGACCAGGATGAGTTCGATCAACCGGTCCTTTACGCCTTCCTGCACCGTAACGCGGGAGTTTAGCCGAACCACATCCAGCGGCAGTTCATCATTGTTTACCAACTTAGCTTTCTGTAATTCCGCTTTTAATAAGGCGGTGTTGGTATTGTCAAAACCTTTTGTAATGACACGCTGTTTTACGTACGAATTGAGGGTTTGATAATCATCGTGCGTGAGTATGAGTGGGTTTGTTGTTGCTTTCATATTGAATTTTTTGTTGTGATAATTTGTGAACGATGCATAAGCCCGGCAATCAACACGTTTTCTTCGTGAATGAAACTCATCCGCTGGAAGAACAAATCATTTAAATTCCTATTCATTGCAGCACTTAACGTTTACGAATACACGAATACCTGCGTGTCAGATCGAACAGGATCGATCAAATAAATACGTTTGATAAACAGGAATGCTGAAGATTAACGGAGAGTTGCCTTGGCTACGGGCAGTTTGTCAAAAGCTTTAAAGCTCGAATAATAATACATGGCTGCATTGAAAGGAAGAAACTCTTTGAATGAGCAGGTGAAGCAATCACGGGTATCGAGCACGAGTACGTGCTGATGGTTGTAATTAAAATATGGTGTGATCGCCCTGGGTGACATGTGACAAACTTAAGTTATTAAAATGTAAAGGAATGGTTAAAACTCGTAAGAATTTGGCGTCATTATTTTTGCAAAACCGCCATTAAAAAAATTAGAGGAATGCGCTGCTGGCAGGCGTTTTTATGAGCGAAAAACCGGTGGCCGATTGCCTGTAACACAATCGCTGTTTCGCTTTCATGAGTACAGGCATATAAAATAAACCACATAATATTGCAGAATTAAGCTGCCTGCGGGTGGAGCCTCGTCATTTAAATTCAAATATGAAATTAAAACTACCCCTGCCCTTCTGGACCATTGCCGCACCCGTTTTAGCCTGTATACTTTATTTCGCTCAGCCCTGGTTTAGCTGGAACGGATATTCATTGCTTCTCGCGATTGCGTTGATGGGTTCTGTAATGTCTGCCGTGCATCATGCAGAGGTAGTGGCCCACCGCGTCGGCGAACCTTATGGAACCTTGTTGCTCGCAATCGCGGTGACGGTTATTGAAGTTTCCCTGATCGTTTCCCTGATGCTGGCCGGTGGTGACGGTGCGGATACGCTGGCGCGGGATACCGTCTTTGCCGCGATCATGATCATCCTTACGGGGATCATTGGGCTTTGCTTGTTAGTTGGTGGTTATCGCTTTCGCGAACAGATTTTTGGAAAATATGCAGTAGGAGCCGCATTGGTGACGCTCACCGCCATCACCGTACTTACCCTTGTTTTACCTAACTATACTGTTAGCGCATTGGGACCGGTTTACAGCACAAGTCAACTCATCTTCATTGCCATCGTTTCGCTCATATTGTATGGTGCATTCGTGGCCGTTCAAACGGTGAGGCACCGCGATTATTTCCTACCACCAAAAGGAGAAGGAAAAAAAGAAGAACATGCACCGCCGCCGACCAATAAAGTCACCATGTTGAGCATCGCTTTACTGCTGGTCTGTTTAACTGCCGTGGTGATGATCGCGAAGAGTCTGTCTCCCACCATTGAAAAAGCCGTCGTTGATTGGGGCGCTCCAAAATCTCTTGTTGGGGTTATCGTCGCGTTGGTGATCCTCTTACCCGAAGGCGTAGCCGCTTTGCGGGCAGCGCGGCAAAACCGTTTGCAAACAAGTTTGAATCTCGCACTCGGGTCAGCGTTGGCAAGTATCGGGCTGACCATACCGGCGGTAGCCATTGTTTCCATCATGACAGGCATGACGGTTACACTTGGGATCGACACAAAATCAACCTTGTTGCTGATCCTGTCTTTATTCACCATTATGCTTTCCTTTGGAACAGGCCGCACGACGATCTTGCAGGGCATCGTGTTATTGGTGATCTTCGGCGTGTATCTATTTACCACCGTCGTACCGTAAAAACATTTTGATTACATCATAAAACTAAAAGATCATGGAATGGGTAGCACCTTTGATAACGTTGATATTGCTGGAAGTCGTTCTGGGGCTGGACAATGTTATTTTCATTTCTATTCTTGCCGCCAGGCTACCCGCTGAACAACAAAAAAAAGCCCGGACCGTAGGTTTGATCCTGGCCTTGTTCCTGCGCCTCGCCCTGCTCGGAATTATTTCTTTGATCCTTAAACTGCAGGGAAATTTATTTACGGTCATGTCCAACGAAATTTCCGGGAAGGACCTGATCCTGATCCTTGGGGGACTGTTTTTAATTTACAAAAGCGCCACGGAGATCTACCACAAAATGGAAGGTGAAGAAGGCGATACCTCGAAAAATATAACGGTCACTTCATTCGGAAGTGTGATCGTGCAGATATTGATCCTCGACCTGGTGTTTTCGATCGACAGCATTATCACCGCCATCGGTATGGTCGACGAATTATGGATTATGTACGTGGCCGTGATCGTTTCTGTTTCGATCATGCTGGTTGCCGCAGGCGCAATCAGTCGCTTCGTAAATAAACACCCAGCGTTTAAAATGCTCGCGTTGAGTTTTCTCCTGCTAATCGGGGTTTCGCTCATTGGTGAAGGACTCGACTTCCACATCCCCAAAGGATATATCTACTTCTCGATGGCATTTGCTCTATTGGTCGACATCATCCAGATGCGGGCTAATAAGGCACCTACCAAGCCTGTGCAGACCAAGGAACATTATTTGCCTGAAGACCTTAAAGACAATGTCTGATTTCCAACGATGTTGCTTGCCAACATTTGTTTATTAGGAAGGAGGAAAAAGTTGGATCAAACAATGCGATTATTTTATTTGCATTGTGCGATAAATGAGGTCTAAGGCACCTGCATCGGGCAGTTGTTGGACAGTCGATTTTGCATCGAAGAACCTCACAGATTTATTGGCGGCGGTAAAATTTGGCCACTCATCCAGACCGTTTCCATTGGGATTACCGGTGAGGATAAAATTCGCCCAGTAGGCTGCCATGTTTTTTGCCAGGGCGTGATCTGCTGCCACCGAAGGCCGTTTAGAAAATTTTAGGTTGTCATACACATAAGGCACCTCGCCGGTATGAAAGGCTCCGTATTTTACATACTCGCCCGTTGCCGGAACCTTGCGTGCAAAACGATAAACATATACTTTTTTACCAGCCTCGCTCTGCCACTTCGCCCAGGCATAATTTTGTACGCCGAAGATCCTGTCCCGCGAAATATTTGCCTGGGAATTAGCTGCTGCTTCATCGGTTGACGCGGGATAAAATTCCAAAGCGGCAGCAGAATCTTTTGGAAACTCCTGCACCAATTGCTTCCGGAAATCAGCGGCATTTTTTGGCTGACCAAACATGACGCCATCGGCCTCGTTCCAGCCAGTCAGCAACACCACATCATTCGCATTTCCGTCAGCGAATATCTTCGACACAGCTTGCGGCAGCACATACCCATCGATGATCGGGCCTGCCTGGAAACCACCTTTTTTCAAGACCTCATCAGCAGAAAGTTTCCTTGCGGCAGCGATGGATGCATTACCGAATTTGCCGACCCAGCTTGCGCCACTTTCTTCGGCTTTTTGTAAAGGCACATTTCCCCTGGCGGAGCCCGGTACCATCATGGCGCCACTTTCGGCAATGGCTTTATTGAATAGTCCTTTCGCCAGTGGTGAAGCAACCAGGCAGTTCACGCTCATCGAACCTGCTGACTGACCAGCAATGGTTACATTTCCTGGATCTCCGCCAAAGGCGGCAATGTTTTCCTTCACCCATTTCAGCGCGGCGATCTGATCCATCAAACCATAATTGCCGGAGGCATTGTGGCCGGATTCTTTCGTGAGTTCAGGATGGGCTAAAAAACCAAAAACACCAACGCGGTAATTCATGCTGACAAACACGATGCCTTTGGCCGCCGTGGCTGCACCATCATAAATCGGCACACCAGTTCCGCCGCTACCAAAACCGCCACCGTAGATCCAAACGACCACCGGCTTTTTAGATCGCGACGAGGTAGATGCTGTCCATACATTCAGGTAAAGACAGTCTTCACTGATAGGCTCTTTCGGAATCAAAAATTCTTCGGTCCAGGGACCAAAGGGCGACGGCGAACCTTGCATGGGACTGGGGCCAAATTCGGTACATTTTTTAATCCCGGTCCAGGCAGCCACCGGCGCGGGTGCTTTCCAGCGGAGCTCGTCAACAGGCGGCGCAGCAAAAGGAATGCCTTTGAAATATTTGATACCGGCCGCATCAGCTCCGCCCTCAACAATGCCGGATTTTAATCGTACGCGGTTGTCTGCGTGAAAAGTCTTTTTACCGGTTGGCTGGGCAATTGCAAGGTTCATCAACACAAAACAAAACGAAAAGAGCAGCAATAATTTTTTCATGCAAATGGTTTATTTTTTGAGAACGGAGGAGTAATAACATCTATGAGTAAACGCTGTATTTTTCAAACTCTTGAACAAGTGCTCTTCGCGGGTGCCTCCATACCGCTGCAGGATTTGGAAGAGGCAGTAATAGATGATTGCTACCCTCGGCAAGAAACAACATCATTCAATTTGAAAGGCGAAGGATGCAAACCGGCACCCTCCTGTTTCGAAGCTACGAGTTTTAGGGCATTCGGAAACAGTACGAGCCAAATTGAACTTGGGATGGGGAATGACCTCCCTGGAAGTTGTATGCTTCACCGTTAGTGGCTACAGGTAACTTAACCACCATTTTTCTTTATGCCGGGTTTTGTAGCCATCATACCATTTGCACATCGGATACAACAGCAGGTTTACAAGCAACCAAACACCAAACACCCCGGGCAGGCCAAAACCTTCACCCGGCAACACGAACAAAAACGGAAATCCGCCAGCAGCCGCAGTGCCTTCCGCGAACGAATGACCACGTAAAAAAAATGTGATGGTCGCCAGAAGGTGAATGAGGTAGAGATGCAGGATGTAATAGAAAAACGCTGTTCGGCCAAACACGCTACAAAAATCTGTTACGCGGTTTTTGATGTTATCAAAAAAGGCGAGGAACAGCAAGGCTGGCCCCAGCGTCATGCATAAGTACAAGAGCGAGGGCGGATATTTTTCCACGCGTAAAAAAGACAGCAGCGTGTAAAAGCTACTCTTTTGTGTTGACCAATCGGAAGGATTGCCATATACATTTGAGTACCGGAGGATGACGAAAAAAGCAAGGAAGGACAAGCCGAGGCCGATCAATATTTTTTTTCTTTGGCCTGCATCAACATCCCGTGAGAAAAATTTGCCGGCGCAATAGCCAACCAGCATAACACCGGTCCAGGGCATGAATGGATACACGATAACGGCGTAATGATTCGCAAAAAGGTTGTAGCCGGCGAAGTGGCCACTATGGAAAAGATCGAAGAAAAATCCAGGCTTGAACCCGGGGGCTGCTTCGGTAATATCAAGGAGGTTATGCCCGAAGACAATGAGCAGGCCGAGGGCGAGGATGAGATTGAAGGGCAACCACACGGCGCCCGCCAGGATAACCATGCTGATGCCAATCGTCCAGATAACCTGCATGGGTATAAAACTGTAGGTAGGGTTGAAGGTCCAGGCCAGGGCAATGATGATAAATTCCGCGAAGATGAGCCAGAGCCCGCGTTTTAGCAGGAACAAGCTAAGTTCCTTCGTAGTTTTCCTGGAGCGCTGGATGTAGGCAGAAGTTCCGGAGAGGAACACGAAGATCGGAGCGCAATAATGAGTGATCCACCGCGTGAAATACAGCCCAGGTGTGGTAGTAGCTAGGTTGAGCGGGTCGTCGATATTGGCGGTAAGGTGGAAATAGTCGCGAACATGATCCAGGGACATGATGATCATGACGATCCCGCGCAACAGATCGATGGAGGTGACCCGGTATTTGGTGAGCCCGGTGCCCGTGTTAGTAAGGTCAGGTGAAATAGGTTGTGCCATCATGAAGGATTAGATTGGATGCTTGCCCGGTAAGGAGCCAGCACCAACAGGTTTGGTAAAAAAATCCAGGCGCAATCTGTTCTCTGCTCTCACACCTACACGTCAATGGAGTTTAATTTTTTCAATCATGCTCATTGATATCTTGAGGGAACTGGGTGGTAACGAGAAAAAAATGCGGTTGGTTGGTTGTTGCGCAAACAAGATATTAAACGGTTTCTCGAAAGAAGAATTTGTCTCGATCTTTATCGACTTGCACCATCATTAGTTTAGAAGAGATCAACAATGCCGTGAAAATGTTGTCATAGGCATCCAGGCGAATGATGCATTGCGAACGATTTCATTAGCCCATTTTTTCTCCTTTGATAAGCATGGCGGATCTGATAGATTGATTTTTCAGGTGCAGGAAACTTTTCCGTTCTTCATCCTGCATATAATTGTTGAGATCATTTTCAGTATCAAAGGAAACAAAATGAATTTCATAAGGCTGCTCGAGCTTACTTTCGATAAAGGCGCTACCGACGGGGCGTAGACGAAATAACAATTGCCCGTTATATTTCGGGATGATGGGAAGCGCAAGCGCTTCGAAGGCATCGAAGACCGCTTCCTGTCCTTCGACGATATAGATCAGTTGGGTAATATAAATCATGGCAATTGTGCGTTCTTTAAAATGATCATTAAATATACAGGTATGCGGGGCTTGTCGTTATTAATTCTCCGCCTTATTTTTTGCTCCCCGGGCTACGGATGGCTGTTGCAATAATGTTGCTCTCTAATCAAGTCCATTATCGTTTAAGATCAAAACAATGAAAGCGATCGTTTACACAAAATATGGCGGGCCCAAGATGCTGCATTTGCAGGAAACACCAACTCCGTCTCCGAAGAAAGACGAAGTACTGATCCGGGTAGAAGCGGCTTCCATCAATGACTGGGACCTTGGCCTGGTGGAAGGTGATCTGGTTAACCGGGTGATCAACGGCTTGGTAAAACCAAAACGCCAAATAGTGGGATCTGATATTGCTGGTATTGTTGAAACGACCGGCGCGGGTGTAACAAGGTTTAAAGTCGGGGATGCGGTCTATGGCGATCTCAGCGGCCGCTGGGGCGGATTTGCGGAATATGTTTGTGCAAGCGAAACCTGCCTTGCGTTGAAACCAGCCTCCATGAGTTTTGTGGATGCTGCGGCCATTCCCCAGGCGGCCATGCTGGCAGTACAAGCCATTATTGATGTTGGCCAATTGCAGGCAGGACAAAAGTTGTTGATCAATGGCGCCGGTGGCGGTGTGGGAAGCTTTGGTATTCAACTTGCGAAATTGCACGGCGTGAAAACCACGGGTGTCGACCATACCAGTAAGCTCGCTTTCATGCGTTCGATCGGCTTTGATCACGTCATCGATTATACGAAGGAGGACTTTACTAAAAACGGACAGCAATACGACCTCATTGTAGATGCAAAAACAAACCGTTCCATGTTCGCATACACGAAATCGTTAGTTGCCGGTGGAAAGTACGTCACCGTTGGCGGCTCAATGAAACACCTGCTGCAGTTGATGCTGCTTCGATCCTGGATCTCAAAAGTCCATCACATACACCTGTGCCTTGTCTCCTTAAAAACTAACAGAGACTTGCCCTATATCAACGAACTCTTTGAAGCAGGAAAAATAAAACCCAACATTCATGGGACCTATCGCCTGGAGAATTTCCGCGAAGCGTTCCACCTGTTTGCCGCCGGTCAACACAAGGGAAAGGTGGTCATCACGATGCATGAACATTGACGTCCCTTCACAAAAAAAGGTGAACGCGGAAGGTTCACCTTTTTTATACAATTCTTTGAGTTTACTTATTTAGTAAAACCGGTTCACCAAAACCCAATGCAGAAAGCCTTGGCAATTGTGATTTAGCATCACCGACAATAAGCCAGATCATTTTATCGGCATCCAGGTATTGCTTAGAGAGCTCGCGGACATTTTCAATGGTCATATTGTTTACAACCATTACACGCTCCTGCACATAATTTGGTTTCCAACCATATTTGCTGATATTCTCCAGCATGCCTAGTTTAGACCCCGCGGTTTCAAAGGTCCGGGCGATACTTTTCACCAGGAAACTCTTCGTGGTTTCAAGATCTTTGTCTGAATAGTTGGTTCCGTACTGCTTCAGAATGTCTTTAACGAGCTGGGCCGATTCTAGCGTAACGTTCGTGCGCACACTACTTGAAATTGTAAACGGACCGGCGCCCTTCGTCCCGGCAAAGCCGGAATTAATGCCATAGGTATACCCTTTTCCTTCGCGTAACTGTTGCGTGAGTTGGGAAGCAAATCCACCACCACCAAGAATGTAATTCATGACGATCGCCGGGTAATAGTTTTTATCCGTAGCTGCCAATGCCGGGTACCCAAACCTGATCACCGATTGTTTTGCATCGGGCACATCGTAAAAATAGATCACCGATTTTGCCGGTGCAGCCGGAGTCGTATACGCCGGAATTGTCACAGCCTTTCCTGACCAGGTTTTCGTAATCGTTGTGAGTGGTGCGGTTATGGCGGCTTTATTTAAAGCGCCAACAACAAGCATACGGGCTGCAGCAGGCGACATGGCTTTTGCATAAAACTTCTTCAGGTCGTCAATGGTGATCAAGTTGACACTTTCGATCGTACCCAAAATATTTCGGGAACGAATATTTTCTTTACCATAAATCAATTCGTTGTACTGGTTCTGTGCGATGGCGTTTGGATTGGCCTCCTGTTGCCGGATCTGGCTGATGGTGCCTTCTTTCTGTAACTGGAATTCTTTTTCATCCCACCGCGGTTCCAACAGTATCTCACGGACAAGGTTAAACGTAGCTGCATAATTCCGCGCCAGCGTATTCACGCGAATGCGGACATCTTCGTTACCGGCGATCACGTTGATGGTAGCACCTAATTGTTGAATGGCCTCTTCCAGTTGCTGCGGCGTTTTTTTAGCTGTGCCTTGTGTCATTAGTTTACCAACGAGATTCGAGACGCCAACTTTTTGCTGATCCTCTAAAAGCAAGCCTCCATCCATGACGATCTCGAATTGTACCAGGGGCACTTCGTTGTTTTCGATGCCATACACACGCAACCCATTGGACAGATTTTCTGTCCAGACCAATGGCGTTTTAACGCTAGGGGCTGTTCCATAAGGAGGCTCCTTGCTACGATCAAAACTTGATGGCGTGCGGGTATACTCCGCATTTTCCGAGGGATCCACCCCTGCTTCAGCGCCTTGCACAATTGCCTCTTCCACTACCGCGGCCTTGGTAGAACCTTCCAATGCCAGTTCGGTTTTTCCCTTGGGTACAAAACTCGTGGCAACAAAATTTTTACCCTTGATGTACTTGTTATAAACGCGAACGACATCAGCAGTTGTAACGCCCATCATGTTGCTGATATCTTTTTCTATATAGCTGGGATCGCCGGCGAAAATATTGTATTGCGCCAATTGTGCACCCTTCCCCAACACGCTGGATAACGAATTGTAAAAGCGTGTCTCCTGCCCTGCCTTGATGCGGTTGAGATCTTTTGCAGAAATGCCTTCCTTTTCAAATTTTGCAAACGCGAGGTTGATGGCCTGCGCTACTTCATCCAGGTCCTTGCCTGCAAAGGCCCGCACAGACAATTCCATTTGCCCGGCGAGTTCGGAGGTACTGTTAAACATATTAACGTCGGAACTCAGCTTCTTGTCTTCCACCAATACCTGGTAAAACGGCGCCTTCTTTCCATCTCTTAAATATTCGGCCAGCACTTCCAGCGCATAGGCATCAGGGTGATAATCTTCCACGGTTACCCAGCACATGGTGAGTTCGGGCAGCTTCGCAAAATTATCTTCATGAAAAAGTTTTATGGTGGCCGGAACAACGCCCGGCTTTTTCACCATTGGTTCTACAGCAGGCCCTTTTTTAATTTCACTAAAATATTTTTCAACCCATTTACGCGCCTGTGCTTTATCGAAATCACCAGCCACCACGAGCGTCACATTATTAGGTACATACCAACGGCGAAAAAATTCCTTTACATCAGGCAGGGTTGCATTTTGCAGGTCCTCGAGTGAACCGATCACCTGCCAGTTATACGGATGTTCTTCGGGGTAGAGCTGTTTATCCGTTACGTAGGAGGTGTGGCCATAAGGGTTATTATCATAGCTCTGGCGTTTCTCATTTTTCACTACCTGCTTTTCTTTCGCCAGTACCGGGTCCGTTACGGTGTTGATGAACCAACCCAGTTTATCCGCTTCCGCCCAAAGCATTTTTTCTAACGCGTCGTTGGGAACTGTTTGTAAATAATTGGTCCGATCGCGGCTGGTAGAACCGTTGGCGCCTGAACCGCCTATTCTTGCCGTCATTTTATCCAGTCCACCCTTACCTAAATTTTCAGATTCCAGGAACAATAAATGTTCGAACAAATGTGCAAAGCCGGTGCGGCCAGGCTTTTCGCGGGCTGAGCCAACATGTGCCGTCAACGACACCGCTACAATGGGATCTGAGCGATCAATATGAAAGATGACCTCCAGTCCATTAGGAAGGACAAATTTTTCATAATCGATTTTGAAGTTCGCCTTCGTGGCCGGCTTTTGGGCAGAGACCGTCGAAGACAGGAACAACAATCCAAGGGAAAAGACAACATAAACTTTGCGCATATTCATTGTTGGTAGTTAAATGATAAAAAGTTCCTTTGCAGGATGGCCTAAAGCTATTTTCTTTAGGGCTAATAACCAGCAAATGGGTTTAGAAAATTTGGGATGGAGGGTAAAGGCGGGAGTTGCTGGTGCTCCGTCCTCAAGATGATTCAACCTCATCCCCGGAAATACCTTAACGAGAGTCTACAAAAAACAGGCGACAGTTTATCGCTGCCGCCCGCTTTTTTAAAAGGGAGGATTTATTGTTGACTATGCCGGATCATCAATTGCCCAGTTTGTACAGCGGTACAATTTTCCGGGTTTTGCCTTGCCGTATCTCCGCCATATACACTCCCGGCATGAATCGCTGCCCGATTTTGATCGTGCTGTTTGGAGCCGTGGTGTGTGTTTCCAACTGCCTGCCGAGAAGGTCAACGATCCTAACTTGTACTTTTTCAGTGCGAATACTCTTAATTAATAAAGTAAAATAACTGGAAGCTGGATTTGGATATGACCTCACTTGCAAATCATTCACTAACAGATCTGTGCTGGCAGGCTGGCTTCTTGAAATCAAGGACTGTTCTGTACACGCACCTAAGAAGGCTCCCTGTGTTAGCAGGGTCTGCGCCTGCGCACTCGTTACGCATTGAGTCACGTTGCTGTTGCAAACCTGCACTTTGCTTCCACCGCATTTAACATCTATTAATGCTACGGTTTTCGACGCGACTCCCTGGCAACCACTACTGTTCGAGACGTACACGGTGTAACTACCGGCCACGGTTACCTGCAGACTTGCAGTAGAACCAACGAGTTGGTTGCCCGCGTTTTTCCAGGAATAAACTAAACCGCTCCCGCTTGCATTGGCAACAAGCGTTAAACTGCTATAGGCTGGCAAGAAGCTTTTGTAGATCTTGTTGGGGCGCACGCCCTGCGGATTGTTGTTATTGGTGTATGCATCCGCAATGGTCACTAAGTCCGGAGTGCCGGATGAAATTGTTACTGTCACCTGGTCGGATGAAACCAAACCGCAGGCCGTACTGACCCTGGCAACAACATGGTAACTCCCCGATTCTGTTGCGGTAACGCTTTGTTTGGTTGCTTTTTTGATCGCAACATTATTCCGGTACCACTGGTAAGATAAAGCCACCGAAGAAGTCAATACAACATCGTTCCCTGGACACAAACTCAGTGGGCCACTTGCTGTGATCGTTGGGATGCACGGATTGTTATTGGCTGCAAAGGTTGCGGAGATCGTATGTGTCACTTGAACAAAAGAAAAAGTGTAGGTACCCGAGCTGATCGCTCCCGGATTGCTTACTCCATCAACCAATACATCCAGGATGTGAAAGTTTGGAGCAGCGGTTATCGTATACTGCTGCGACGCATTACAATTCACAACCGTTATACCTGCCGGGTTGATCGTTCCGTTGGAACCGGCTGTGGCCGTGATGTTGTAGGTCTTGATCGCGAAGCTTGCGCTGATGGTATGATCTTGCCGAACATCAGAAAAAGTATATCCAAACACGGGACCTACTGAAATATTATCAACCAGTACATCTGCAATTTGATAGCACGGATCCGGGGTAATGGTGAAGCTTTGATTTGACCCACAATTCACCGTAGTCCCGCCATTCGGGGCAATGCTGCCATTTTCGCCGGCTGTTGCAGTGATGGTGTTCGTGTTGCTCGCAAAGATTGCGTTGATGGTATGATTTGCATTAACATCTGAAAATTCATAAAAAGCCACCGCGCCCACTGATACGTCATCCACCAGTACATCTGCAATGCGATAGCAATCAGCCGGGGTGATGGTGAAACCCTGGAATGAGCCACAGTCGACGGCGGTCGGGCCATTCGGCACAATGCTCCCATTTGCCCCGGCTGTCGCCGTGATCGTATAGGTGTTGAGCGCAAAGAATGCGCTGATTTGGTGAGGAGTCCTTACATTAATAAATTCATATATGGACAAAGCCCCCACCGACACACCATCTACCACTACATCTGTAATGTGATAACATTCGTCCGGAGTGATGGTGAAGCTTTGCGATGTTCCACAGTTTACCGCGGTTGAGCCATTCGGGTTGATGCTCCCATTTGCACCCGCGGCTGCGGTGATGTTGTATGTCTTGATCGCAAAGCTTGCGCTGATGGTATGATCTTGCCGAACGTTAGAAAATACATACCCAAACACCGGTCCTACCGAAATACCATCAACCACTACGTCTGCAATCTGATGGCATTGAGCCGGGGTGATGGTGAAACTTTGGTTGGCCCCACAGTTGACTGTTGTCGGCCCATTCGGGGCAATGATACCATTTGTGCCGGCTGTTGCCGAAATAGTGTATTGAGTAAGTGTCAGGCTGGCGATCGTCGAGGTTTCCGTTCCGCAGAGATTGGTAAATAGAGCGCGATACTGGTTGTCATTTTGGATGGCACTAACCGAAAACGTTAGGTTGCTATTCGTTTCGCCTGGCATGTCCGCAAAAGTTTCACCATCGTCGGTGCTTACCTGCCATTGCACGGAAGGTTGAGGTGTACCGCTGGCAGTAGCGACAAAGTTAACAACGTCACCAGGACATTTAATTTCACTCACAGGATTGGTTGTAACTACCGGTGGTGTATACACGATGAGTGTCGCAGTACCATCAGAAGTTGTACTCGTGCCACAGGGACGGTCGATCACTACCCGGTAGGCATATCCATTCAATTCGACCAGCGGGTTGGTTAGCGTTAAGATATTGGTAGTTGTTCCGGAATATACAGCATCGTCCGTGATATCTGCGAAGACGCCACCTGGTCCTGTAGTACTTTGTTGCCATTGATACACGAAGGCGGTGCTGCCCTGCCCGGACGCGGCTACATTGAACTGGCGTACGCCGTTCCCCGTACAAACAGGGGGTGGTGATACAGGTTGGGCGTCAATTGTTGGTGGATTACACTGCCAGGCCAGCGCAAAATTGCTGAAGCCGCTGATGTTTTGGGCAGTATAGTTCGGGGCAGAAAAAGTCGCTTCATAAAAGCTTGTTGCCCCATTATCTTTTAGAATAACGGTTTGCGCTGAAACACCCGGAACATAATCGGTCCCGTCAACCGTGAGGTTATAAACATGACCGGATCCCCCGGTAGAAGAGATGATCCAATAGCGTGCATTCGGCACCGTTGTATAGGGCGGTAAGCTGCCCGTAAACATGGCTTCCACCTGGTCCACGCTTACAACAGTTGGTGGATTATCCAGGCTGGTAAGATTGATGCTGACCGGTCTCCATTTGCCTTCCTTACCCACCGGAAAATTTTTAGAAGAAGTCGCATTAAAAGTATGGGCGAGTTTGCCGCTTACGTGGGAGGTATTACTGCCAACACCGGCCGAGCCCAATGCCCCGATGGTGATGATCTTGCTATTGAGACCCGCGTTGATGATCCCATTCGTTAAAGCCAATGCACCATCCACATCGATATCCGTTTCAAGAACAATCTCGCCGGTTTGTTTATCTGTTGTAAAACTTCCGAAGTTTGTCGTGTTGGTTCCGCGGATAAACTGGTTGCCAGCGCCGGAAAAAATAGTTTCGCCGCCACCATGAACAAATCCCGCATTGTTCGTCCAGTCGCCTGCGAGGGTAATCGTTCTTCCATTGGCGTTGAAGATCCCCTGCTCATTTAACAAATTTCCATTTACGACCAGGTCGCTCGTAACCAATTGCAGGGTTCCACCCGATGTGTGCACCAGGTGATTAAAAGGGCTACCACCGGCATCCAGGGTTTGCAGGGATGGAGAAGTAAAGCGGATCGTGTTCAATCCCGCGTCAAAGGCGCCGCCGGTCTTGCTCCAGTTTCCATAAATATTGCATTCCCCCGACGGGGCGGTGAACGTTCCCGCGGTGAGTTGAAGTCCCGCCCCACCTATATCTACCTGCCCGGTTGCACCTGCAAAAAAACCACCGGAAAGCGTTAACCCGCCGTTGAGAAACTGGGTTGCGGTTCTTGCCTCGTACCCTCCTGCACTGATCGTCGTAATTCCATTTATCGTATGTGCTATCCCATTGGCATCCACGATCCCTGTCGAATTTGTGAATGTTCCGTTGGTGGTTAAAGGATCCGTCATAAGTTTCAAAGTGCCGGCGCCCGTATGTGAAATATTGAAGAACGGGCTGCCTCCTGAAGCCAGGTTTTGAAGAGTCGCCGAACTAAACGTTACGGTGTTAGCTCCAGGTGTAAAAGTTCCTGCAGTTTTTGTCCAGTGGCCCGACACAGAGAAAATCCCTGAAGGGGCCAGCAGCGTGCCGCTACTTAGAGTCATATTTGTTACGGTGATATCCCCGGAAGCCCCGGTAAGGTTTCCGCCTGCTATCAACAACCCACCATTCAACGATTGCAAGGCAGTTTTTGCCAAATAATTTCCTGCATTAATGGTTGTTGTTCCCGTTATCGTGGTGGCATGCCCGTTAGCATCAAACGCGCCGCCCAGCATGGCGAAATTATTATTGACGGTTAGCGGGTTTAGTAGTTGGCCTGTTATATTATTCGTAGCGCCAATTGTGCAATTAAAAAGCGGGATAGGCGTATTTATTTTAATTACCTGTGCCGGGCTGGTTAAAGCATTTCCAAACTGGAAGTTTCCACCGGTGATAGATTTAGTTCCCCCAGCCACAATCTTCAAGTCGCCCCCAGTGCTGCTATTAGCATTTTGAAAAACTACATTTCCGTTGGACATTGAAAAGGTTGCACCGCCAGACATTTCAAAGGACGCATTACTAATTACGCTGATGCCGCTGGTATTGATATTCAAGGTACCACCGGAAACGGACAAGGTTGATTCATCGTTGTACAACCTTCCCGAAACATTTACTGTTCCTGCTTGTAACTGCATGTTCCCTGTGAAACGGAGGTGAAGCAAATTCGACGTGGTGCCGACATTTACAGTGCCGGAAGTATTAACCAGGAAACTAAAATTCGAGATCAGCGCATTGCCACCAAAATTCACCGAGCCGCTTCCTGTTACGGACAATCTCCCGCTTGCGCCAAACAGGTTCTGGCTGTTTGTCCCGCTAAAATTCATAGTCCCGGCAGTCTGTTCCCAGGTACCTGCAGGAAAGGTCATGGCATCGTTAACACCAGTTAGCCCACCCACGGTTACGGAGTTTGAGCACACCACCCTGTTCGCGATGCTGCTTTTGTTGAGTCCAATACTATAGAAAATGATGGATCCACCAGTCACCAATTGATCTCCCGAACCAGTAAAGTTTACATGACATCGGTCATCGCCCTGCGCCATATTGAAAATACCCGTGGAATTTACCTGCAGGTTACCTCCGACATTAATGTTGTGTGTTTTGGCATTGGGTACATCAATGATGTTGATTTCGCAACCAGCGTTCACGGTGATACTCCCGGCTACACCGAGACTAACTCCGCTTGGAGCATTAAAAGCCAGGACTGAACCATTCGTAACCACGAGGTTTCCACTCGCCAAAACAGGATTTGACATTGTTTTGGTGCCGGTATTCGTGGCGCTGATATTTCCATAATTTAATCCCGGAATGTTTTGCGCACCCCCGTTAAAATTTACGGTACTTCCAAAGGTGGTGTAACTAGTTAGCAAAGTATTTGGCGAAAAAATACCTGCAACACCAATTGTACCCAAGTTGGAAAGTATTACTCCCCGGCCTACGGTGCTGGTTATGGTTAAGTTATTGTAGTTAAAAGCGGGAACGGTTTGTCCGGCCGTTCCATTGAAGTTGATGGTACTTCCTGTAATGACGTGTGCGGTTGCTGTTCCCGTAGTGAATGTTCCCGAAATACCAATGGTTCCGCTGGACGGAAGATTTTTTATGAAATTAGAAAAGATGAGGTCCTTGTAATTGGTGGCAATAACGGGTTGAGTATTTGAATTTTTATTATAGTCAACCGTTCCCGCGCTTGCACTCAACGAACCCGTTGCCATGGTGAAACCTTTATCCAGGGTAAGGGTGTTGACGCCGATTCCAAAAACGCCGTCTGTCAGGTTCAGGGTTTCGGTAACTCTTGTGCTGCTGTTCAGGTTGACACCCGCCGGGTTATTGATGGTTAAATCGTCAAGCGTGCCGGGTAGTCCAAGGGTTGCCTGAGCTGCAAGGCCATTGAATTCGAAACTGGTCCCGGGACTAAATTCAATATTTTTATGAAGAGTGTTATTGTCAGCAGGCAAAGAGCAATTTGCTCCCGATACACCATTTACATTCACTGTTTTAAAAGCTGATCCGGCACCCAGCGTAAAGTTAGTTCCCGCCCCCGCGCCGCTAAGACTTACTTGTGTGGCCGATGGATTGGTAAATGAAACTGTTCCGTCCACGCGGAATATATTATTCGCTCCGTTGACAGCAATCGAGCCTGCAACCACCAGGATGCCGCCGATCGTTACACTACCGCCCGTGGTTAATGTTCCTAAAATTTGCACAGTGGCATTACCACCGACGGTCCACTGAGCGGAGGTAGTGAGGTTGGATGTAATCGTCAAGATGAAAATATCTCCAACCCCATTGAAACTTCCCGGGTTACTGCCAGTACCATCGGCGTTGGTGCCCCAGGTGTTTAACAAATTAGCGTTGCCAGTACTCTGCGAATAGTAGGTAGTGGCTATGGCAGCATTTGAAACAAGGAAAAAATTGAATAGAAAAAGTAACCGTGTCAATGAAGTAAAATACCGTTGGGGGTAAGGAGCTAACTGTGCGGTTGCCGTCGTTGCCTGTGATGAGTGGAGCATAAGATTTGTTTTGAGGGTAATACAAAAACTTAATGAGATATCCAGGAGTAAGCATCCGCACATTCGATAAATGGCGGTGGTAGTTACTGGCATTAATTGCAGAGATAAGGAGGCCCAGCCCGGGCCGAATAGTTTTTTCTTAAAGGATGATGTAACAACCTAAAAAGTGATGGTCTTGTGCAGCCGGGTGAAGCGTAATACGCATTAAGCCAAGCAAAAGAAACAAATGATGCATTCGGTTGGCGCGTCCCTGCTGTATTGACATCTCGCCGAAAAATCCTGGCACAAATTCAACCTTAGAACAATTGAAGTAGTGAGGCTGCTGCCTCCGTAAGTGATTAATTCCGTTTAGGATGATGTTTGAAAATCAACAATCCTTTTAGATACTATTGTTGTATTTAAACGACGAAAGAAGAGAAGGATAGAGTTTTGAACAGGAATGGAGAATATCGTTAATCCTTTCAGAAAGTCGTTGAAGTTTTAATCGTCTCTTAAATGTAACAAACATTTTAGCTGATTCAAATAGCATTCGCAATAATTACAAAACATAAAACTGCAAGCTTAAAAACACGTCCCGAATAAAAAATGCTGTGGGCTATTCTCGATTGTATTATCGTTTCCAGCAAAAAAATTCCCGGTAATAACCGGGAAAATGAGCTACTGCGGATCATTGGTTTTGATCTCCCCTATCAACTGCCGCTCCCGCACTTTGTATTCTTCAATGTCAATAAGGGAAAGATATTTGCGAATGAGTTCGTCTTCAAACTCAGCCTTCTGATTCATCTTTTCCAACAGGCTGCGTTGCTCGTCCAACAACTCGAGATAAACTCCCTGGTGATTTCGCAGCGATGCCCCCTGCTCTCCATCGGTGTCATCCAGCATTTTATAATACAGGTTAAGGTCAAGTTCAAAACGGGAAAGTAAATTATCCAGGTGTGCATTGCTGTCTCGCTGTTCTCCATATTTTTCCTGCAGGTATTGGTGAGAGAGTTGTGCCAGTTTTTTCTGGATGATCAGCTCCTGTTTTTGTTCCGGTATGGCCTTTTTGTCGACCGGGTTTATTTTGCGAATGAGCCAGGGCAGCGTTAATCCCTGGAAGACCAGCGTAACGAGAATAACAATAAAAGTGATAAACAGGATCAGGTTACGGTGCGGAAAGGCTTCACCGCCTGGAAGTGTGAGCGGAATGGCCAACGCTGCGGCGAGTGATACCACCCCACGCATACCAGCCCAACCGAGGATTAATGGGCCCTTCCAGCCGGGATTGGCATCGGCCACGGTGATGAACCGGCTCATAAATTTTGTGAAAACAACAGCGCCGAAAGTGCACAACATTCTTGCGACCACCAGTACCAAGGAGATACCAAGCCCGTATCCAATTGCTGAAGCCACACTCACGGATCCCAACTGTTTGGTGATGATCGGGAGTTGTAAACCGATCATGAGAAACACAATGCCGTTCATAACAAACACGAGGCTGGTCCAAACATTTACCGCTTCGATCCGGCTGCGGTAATTGAGCATGCTCTGACGTTTGCTTGATAAAAATAATCCGCCACTTACGACGGCAAGCACACCGGAAAATTCGAAATGCTCCGCGAAATAATACATGCAATATGGAGCCACCAGGGTCAGAATAATTTCAATACCCGTTGTGGTGGGAAGCCAGCGATGAATGGCATAAAAGATCAACGCGGTCAGCAGCCCGATGAGCGTACCCATAATGATGACCAGGACAAAATTGATCGAGGCCTCCTGTAAATGAAACTGGCTGGTGACAATTGCTGCTGTAGCAAATCGAACAATGACGAGCGAGGAAGCGTCATTGAGCAGGCTCTCTCCTTCGATGATGCTTACCATGGATTTGGGCACGGTCACCTGGCGCATGATCGTAGTGGCTGAGATCGCATCCGGCGGAGAAATGATTCCACCCAACAAAAAGCCGAGGGCGAGAGTAAAGCCCGGGATAAATGCTTGCGAAACAAACGCGATCACGCAGGAGGTAATGATGACAATGGGAAACGCGAAGCTGGTGATGACACGACGGAATTTCCAGAATTGTTTCCAGGATGTTTGCCAGGCTGCTTCATACAAAAGCGGCGGCAGAAAAATAAAAAATACCAGCTCCGGGTCGATCGCCACTTCGGAAAACGCAGACGTAAAACTGAGCAAGAGGCCGCCCAACACCAGCACGATCGGGTAAGCGATGCGCAACTTATTTGCAAACATCACCAACGCTAAAATAATAAGGATGAGAAATATAAAATCAATGAAGTGTCCTTGCATATAGTATGATTGTTACAAATGTAGGGAAAGGGTTGATTGGGGAAGAAAACCGGGAAGAACAAAACAGGGATTGAAAATGCGGACTGGCGGATAATTATTACTGCTGGCGTCTCTCCGGAAGCAAAGTAGTAAATCATCTATCTCTCGAATACTAACACAAAAGCTTAAACGCCAGTGACACTTTTTAGTACCTAATTTCTCCTTCCAAGCAACGTCTCTCAAGTAGCCCAAGCCAGGCCAACGACGTTGCGTCAAAGTGCGAAGGTGCTTATAAAACTTAATTGATTGAGTACCGTTCTACATTGTGCCCGAGTTTCAGCTGTTGGTCCGGAGACACAACATCGGCCGGCCTGCAGAACACGATTTGAAATTTGAAAGATCGACGGACAGTTACGCAATTCCCTTCCCCCCTACTCCTCATCCAGCTGTATCATGTTATCATCGCGGCGCAGATCGATCATGAGGAAATTAGGATCAATGCCGGCGCGGGTTGGTTTCCGCGGCACTGTAACTTGAATCACCTGGTCGCCTGACCGGAGGCGATGTTTCTGGAGATGAAGCGGTTGTTGACTCAACTCATTTTCACCTTTATAAATGCCGACTTCGAGCCAATCATTCATCGGTATTTCGTGTTCAGCACCCGTGCTGTCTACTACCACTTTCTGCGCATGTACCTTCAGTGTTACCTGCCATTGATCCGCTTTAATTTTTGTTGAGGTGAACTGCTTTGTTTTCAGTCTCCAATAAGTGTTGGTCTCAAACAGGTCGCGTAACAAATAACCTAAAGTGTCGGGAGTAACTTTTTGGATTTCCTTGTAGAGGTCAAGCATCGTTGGCAACGGTATCACGCCGGAGTCGCGTTGTTGCAGCAAGCTCCGCAGCGCACCATTCACTTTTTCTTTCCCGATATATTTACCAAGGGTATAAAGTGCGAGTCCGCCTTTCCGGTAATAAAGAAAGGGTTCATCTGCCTGCAGTAAAGAAGGCGTTGCAAGGGAACGAGGCATCTCATAAAACGAATGAAGGAAATTCACGTATTGCTGTAAATGCTTTTCGCCGTAAGTCTTTTCCAACACCTGCATACCAGAATATACGGCCAGCCCTTCAATGAGCACACCGGCGCCCTGCACATTCGCGGGTGTTAGTCTTGCCAATCCCCACCATTGGTGAGCTACTTCATGCGCTAAAATATAATAAGGCATCTCGAAGCCTTCCGGACCGTCATCAGGATTCAACTGCGCATACTGTTCACCGTAATAGATCATACTCCCATCCGCACTGGCCCCGCCACCGCTTCCGGCTTGCTCTGCAAGGGTAAAATGACTGTATGGATAAGGACCAAACTTTTCGGTATAATATTCCAGCGAAGCTTTTACACTTCGAAGCATCCGGTCTATATTTTTTGTGTGACCAGGGTGATGGTAGATCCTGATGTCGACATCCTGCCACTTGCTTTCCTGCACTGCATAGTTTGCAGAAAGGATCGAATACTCGCCACCGATAGACGCGTCTGTTTTGTAATGAAAATAGCGTCGGTCACCAGTCGTCCAGCTTCGCTGCATTACACCAGGCGCTACGGCAACTTCATTTGTTGCTGTGCCTATGATCGCTTCAAGACTTGCCTGGTCGGTACTGCCCGGTTTTGAACGCGCCTGCGCATCATACAAAGAAGCAATTTCCAGGCGTGCAGCAAGCCCGAACTTTTTTCTCACCACTGCGTCTTTAATTTCCCGGAAAGGTTGATAGCCGATCGAAGGCATCAGGTCGTAGTTCGTGAAGTAAGTTCCATTCTTCACCACCAGGGCGTCGCTTCCGTTGTGACGAAACCCACGATTTTTATAATGGACCACAAAATTTAATTCTAAGGAATCTCCCGGGCGAAGAGGTTGCTTCAACAAATAAACCTGGTGGTTCAATTTTTTGTCTGATAATAAAACGGTAGCTGCCCGGTTGAATTTTACTTCAGTGGGCTCAACTCCAGCAATGCCACCGAGGTGTATGGAGTCTAGCGCAACAGTATCCTTATTTACCAGGGTATAGGCCGCATGGATGCCGACCTCCTCCTTGTCCGGGTAGATCTCGACATTCAACTTTGTGCGAATCAAATGGGGTTGCAGGGTGTTCCGGTATTTTCCATAAAGTCGTTCATATGCAGCCTGCTGCTCCTGGAAATCGTTGCCCGACTGGTACTCGTTAAGCACATTCGTGTTATAGAAAATAAACCCACCTAAAACAAGTATAAGTCCTAACCCAATCACTGCAACCCAGGTGGTCGCAGGGGTGAACCGACGTTTTGCCAATTGCAACCGGTCTTTTAAACCTTGGGCTCTGCCCCGCCCCCAAAACAATCTTGCGATCACCGCAAGTAACAAAGCCCAGGCTAACCAATATAGTTTAAACCAAAGCCAGGGCCCCAATGTATTTCCGAACCCGCGCATGTCGGTGTACGACCATCCCGGGTCTGACCCAAAAATGAGCAGCCTATGCTCCACCTGGAAGGTGGAAGGAAAAGCCAGGAACAGGAACACTAAGAACATCACGAGGTAGCCGATAAATTTTTGATTCACGACGATGTGTACCATGAGGGCTAGCAGCGCGAAAAGCAGGTAGTCTAATAATTGAATTCCAACCAGCGCCTTTAAATACAGTCCAGGCTCCAACTTGGTATAGCCTAAGCCTAATTGCATACCGATTCCTCCAGCCATGAGGAGCAACATCCAGGCAACGATGATGAGCCCTAAGCCCAGGAATTTTCCTATCACCAACGCCCATTCCGGCACCGGTGTTGCATCGGCGATATCACCGAGTCCCGCATCCCGTTCGCTCCAAAGGATCTCTCCAACGAAGTACATAATGAGCAGGGGGATAACGACCCAGGGCGAGCCAATGTCTCCAACATTGGTTGTGAGATAATCGCTCACCTGCGGCGTAGTTGGAAACAGCGGGATCTCAAACTGCGTCATGATCTTGTAACCGAAAATTGCTGAGCACAACGCGATGGCACCAACCAGCGTCAGTCCGACCGGGTTCCTTGCTATCTTTCGAAATGTTGCCCAGCCGATCGTGAGGGCCTGTTGAAACCCGGTCGCAAAACCGAAGCTTCGTGGAACCTGCGGAACGGTGACGACTGTGGTTCTGACTACCCCGGTTTCGGCAACTGGTTCAGCTGGAAGTTTGCGCCGTTTAGAACGTGTCCACCAGGTGGTGGTTGAAGGCACTGTAAAACTAAACCGGGCATAGGTTAGCCACAACAATCCTGCAGCAACACAAACCCAAAGGATGCGGTTCCAGAGAAACATTCCTTCAAGTGTAACCAGCCTTGTATTTTTCTCCGTAGGAGTCCAGGTGGCGAGTTCGCTGCCCATGATACCGGCAACACCTACGGGGTCTAATAATTTTACCAGGTCCCAGTTGCCAAAAAGTTTGGCTGCCGTGAGCCCGATCACCTGTGGGAAAATCGCTAAGAGCAGGCTCGCCAAATATGCCGTCATTACTTGCCGGCTGAAGGTTGCAAAGGTGAATTGCAGCGCTGTCGCTATAAAGGCGTTGGGCAAGGCAATCAAAAAATAAACATTGAGATAAGGAGTCAACCGGAACGGCAACATTGCTGCCTCCGCAGAATCGGGGAGGTAGAAAGAAACCAATATACCAAGTGGTAAGGAAAGCACGAGGAGCGCATTCACCGCGAAAGCTGCAAGAAATCGACCACCCAGGTATTCAAACTTATTAACGGAACTGGTGTACGTGAGGGGATGCATCCGCGTCTGCACTTCCCTGGCCGCCGCTTCCCCGGCGATGACGGCGCCCATCAACAACCAGATGACGCCACCAATAACGGTTATGCCGATGATGTGAAAAGTATTGTTAGCGTATACCCCGTCACCCGGCGTTATCAGGAAGTTCATTCCAATGGTAAAAATCAGCAAGATTGCCAGGTACAACCAGGTAGAGAGCCGGCGTACCTGGTACGCGAACTCGTAGCGAAAAATCTTCAGGAACTTCACGGTTGCACCTCCCCCTCTTTTTGCGGCTGGTGGTTTTGATGATACCCGGCCATGGTAGTGAAATATGCGTCTTCCAGGTCAGGAGCCACGGCTTCATATCCGCTGCCTGGATCAGCTTCGCTGTAAATATGTATTACGGTTCGACCGCCCAGCAGTTTGGTTGAGATGATCTTGTGCTCCCGCTCGAAGTCAGGGAGCATTCTTTTTTCGATTATGCGGCGCCAGATCTTTCCCTTCAATGCAGCGACGGCTTGTAAGGGCTCAGCCTCCTGCAGTATCTGGCCTTTGTTGATGATCGCCATCCGCGTGCATAGCTCGCTTACATCTTCTACAATATGGGTGGAGAGGATGACAACACTGTTCTCTCCCACTTCGCTCAATAGGTTGAGAAAGCGCACCCGTTCAGCCGGGTCTAACCCTGCGGTAGGTTCATCCACGATCATCAACTTCGGATTTCCCAGCAAGGCAACGGCAACGCCAAAACGCTGTTTCATACCGCCGGAAAAGCCACCCAATTTCTGGCGACGTTTTTCCCACAGGTTCGTTTGTTTTAATAAGGCTTCTACCACTTCCTTCCTGGAAGCCCGGTTGGTGATGCCTTTGAGTACGGCGAAATAATCGAGCAGGTCTTCCGCCTTTGCTTTCGGGTACAAACCAAATTCCTGTGGCAGGTAGCCCAGGGTCTGGCGCACTTCGTCCTTCTGTTTCAACACATCAATGCCGTCGAGGAAAATACTGCCTGAGTCTGGTTCCTGCAAGGTTGCGAGTGTGCGCATGAGGGTGGATTTGCCTGCTCCGTTTGGTCCGAGCAGGCCGTACATGCCATTGGGAATGGAAAGCGTAACATCCCGCAGGGCCTGCACCCCATTGGAATACACCTTCGAGATATTCTTGATCTGTAGCGTCATAGAGGTATTTGTTTCATTGGCTGAAATTTGAATTTATTCCAAAGAAACTTGTGGGCACAAACAAATACACCAGTGGTCGCCCACCTTTTTGGAAGGTCTGGGCCCACGTAAGGTTCACACCAAAAACAGGAAATACAAATCTCAAAATATGATGACTGGCTACAGATGAAAAAATTCTTCCTTTGTTCAAAACAAAAAAGTCAGGGATGAAGAGATTAGAAAAATCAAGCAGCTGATCACAGCACTGGGTTGAAATCCAGCTTATGAAATCAAAAGACGCCAACTTAAACTAAAGCGTCCAAAAAAATATGGAATTAGAAATATGGAATGGAAATAAAAATGTGCTACCATCGTTAGCACAATCAACACAAAAAGGGCTAACCAATTTGATGGTTAGATAAGTTTAATACACATTCAATAAACTGATGAAAGAAGACGTAGAAAAATTTATTCCTTTAATTAAAACTGGCCTGGTTTCTGACGCGGATATTCACCAACTCATAAGCCGGATCAGCCACAGTATAAAAGAAGATTCAACCAGGGGCAAAGAATTGGGTCAATTATTGGGAAAGATCAAGCAGGCAGCAAAAGAGAAGGACATCCATCCCGCAATTCACTGGGTGCCGGTCGGAAATGGTTTTCTTGCTATTGGCCACAAACCGGGCGGGAAAATATCTTTCGGCGGTTTAAAAGATGAAGGCACCACAGCCGTCCTCACCTTGCTGAATGAAAATGAAGGCGCGGCACAAATTGGCAAACAAGTTACAAACCAGGGGATGGAATGGATCTGGGTCCCATTTTCAGCTTCCAGACCTCATGAAGGTGAAGCCATCGCTGAGGTCTTCGCCGTGTATGCCCAGTTACAGCGGCTGGTAACTGCGGGCAGCAAAATTTATATTCATTGTTCGGCTGGTATTCACCGAACTGGGATGATCACTTACGGTTTCCTGCGCTTTGTTGGAAAAGAAAAGGCCGCAGCGGTTGAGCTGCTTCAAACATTGAGGCCAGTCACGGCCGCCCAGGTTGGCGAGGAGCGTTTGGTGTGGGCCAATCAGTTTTACCAGGCAAGTGATAATATTACGTAACTCCCCTTGCTCACATAAACGGCTAAACGCAGTGACAGAAATAATTTGAAATGCGGAACAACACTAACATGTATATGTCCTTGCGCAGAACTTTGTTTCCTCAGCCATTTAAATCGCACCTTCAAATTTGAAGGTTTATAAGTGAAGCAGTAACATAGCTTCGGACAAACAATTTATCAGGGATGGGAAAAAATACAAAAGTGTTCTAAGTTGATGACATGCTCATGCTGAAAAAACTAAAAGCGGCCGTAAAAAAATTAAAACAGGAAATTGTCCCAATCTATTATGCGTTGCTCGACAAGAGAACTTCGATCTTAGCTAAAATCATGGCGGCGGTTACTGTCGGGTACTTATTAAGTCCAATCGATCTTATCCCCGACTTCATCCCGGTTCTCGGGTTATTAGATGACCTGCTACTTGTCCCGGTACTGATCCGGCTTACCATAAAACTTATCTCTAAAGAAATCATCCAGGACATCAAAACAAAAAGTGATTCTAACGAACGGCTCCAGCAAAAATGGGTGTACGCCATCCCTATCCTGATCATTTATGCATATTTATTATTCATCTTATTCCGTCATGGGCAACAATGGTTTCATTATTCAAAATAATGGGCACCTTTTGAAACGAATGGCTGGTGTTTATGTATAAAAAGCAAAATCACCACAGTTTGAACCATTCAACTTTAATATCCCGCTCCAGCGATCCCTGGAGAAAATGGACAAGCCGGTTGGAAAGTCGGAACAGAAAAACTTGATTTTTTCAATTTCATTCCAGCCATTAACTTCATCCTCTTGTTCAAACAAATGCTCCGACGCCGGGAAGTAAGAACAACAATCTTTACCTACTGAATACCAAGTCTAATCCGAAAACTCAAACCCAAATATGATTACAAAATTCTTCATTTTTCTGCTCGCCGCTTTAGCGAGTTTGCAATCTTATTCACAACAGGTGACCAACGTCGTCATGGTTGGTCCTGGTGGCGTAACGGATGACTCGAAAACGGCCACTTCTTTTATCGTCGTAAAGCAGTTCCCGGATAACCGTTTCGAGCGACTGGATTATAAAAAAGGCGGCCCCATGACGAAACTCCGGAGTTTCAAAGGCGAGGAATTGAAGGTGCTGGATGGGAGGTATTTTGAATATGCCGCAAACGGAACATTGATCCTGTCAGGCAAATATTCTGATAATAAAAAAAATGATTATTGGAGAAGTTATAATGATACCGGTAAAATACTCAGCTCAATCAAGTATTTGAATGATTCGATTGTTGAGGTAGATGACCTTAATAAAAAAGCTAGCTCGATTAGTTACCCGGATGAGCGGGAAGCGGCTTTTCCCGGAGGACAAAAAGCATGGGTAAAATACCTGCAAAAGAAACTGGGGGAAAATAACCCGGCAGATAAGTCCTTTCATGGAGGCAAGGTATATGTGAATTTCGTTGTTGGAACCGATGGAAAGGTCCAGGAGTTATTTGTCAGTAAATCCGTTGAATTTATTTTAGATGAAACATCTTTGGAAATAATTGGTAAAGCGCCAGATTGGATCCCAGCCTTTCAAAACGGCAAAACCGTACGTGCGTATCGAAGACAACCATTGACGTTTATACAAGAATAATGCAAGGCTAACAGCGTTTCGCATCAATGAGATTACAGATGAGATGAGCGCATTCTGGGGTTTCGATCTTTAGGAACTTAGCCCACATCTCATGGTAAAAAAGAAATGAATGGTTGGTTACCCATCAACTAGTCACTACAATCCGGTCGCCTTCTCCATTTCTTCCGGGTAGCGTGCACCCATAACCGTGATCTCTTTTGCCGCGGCATCAATTAAAGTCAGTTCAGCAGAGCTCAGGTCGATGGTTACGGCCGCGTTGTTCTCTGTGAGTCGATGGCTCTTCGTGGTACCGGGTATGGGAACGATCCAGGGCTTTTGTGCTAACAACCATGCGAGCGCAATTTGGGCCGGGGTTGCGCCTTTGTCTTTCGCCACTTTTCCGAGCAGGTTTACCAGCGCCTTGTTTGCCTTCAATGCTTCGGGAGTAAAGCGTGGAAGATTCTTGCGGAAGTCATTCGGCTCAAAGTTGGTATGCTCATCCATTTTTCCGGCCAGGAAGCCCCTACCCAACGGGCTAAAAGGAACAAAGCCGATCCCAAGTTCTTCCAGGATTGGAAGTATTTCTTTTTCCGGTGTCCTGGTCCAGAGGGAATATTCATTTTGTAAGGCCGCGACAGGTTGTACCGCGTGTGCCCGGCGAATGGTTTGTGCTCCCGCTTCGGAAAGTCCAAAATATTTTACTTTCCCTTCTTTAATGAGATCTTTCACGGTGCCCGCTACATCTTCGATGGGAACGGTAGGGTCAACGCGGTGCTGGTAAAATAAATCGATTGCCTCCACCTTCAATCTTTTTAAAGAAGCTTCGGCAACCGATCGTATATTTTCAGGGCGACTGTTTACACCCACCTGTTTTCCATCCTGGAAGCGGAATCCAAATTTTGTTGCAATGACTACCTCGCCTCTAAATGGTGCCAGTGCCTCCCCTACCAGCTCCTCATTTACAAATGGACCATAAGCCTCTGCAGTATCAAATAAAGTAACGCCTTGCTCCACCGCCGCATGAATGAGTTTGATCATTGCTGCTTTATCAGGGGGTGCGCCATATGCGAAGCTCATGCCCATGCACCCAAGTCCCAGGGTTGAAACTTCTAAACCGCTGTTTCCCAGTTTTCTCTTTTTCATTTTTTTTGGGTTTATTCATCTTAGATTGACAACAGCAATGAGTTGACTCATTGATAGATTTCTGCAACAACCGGAGTTCTTTGATCAGCAGTTCAATAACCCGATCACCAAACTACCGGTAACGATGAAACGAAAATCAGCTAATTCATCCGGGTGAGCGTTTATAATCGATTCGCTGGTGACATTGAATCATCCGATA
>JAURWD010000040.1 GCA_030655145.1 Ferruginibacter sp. | reverse complement strand
GAACAATGAATTGTTTTTTACGGTGCTCGCGGGCACTGAAAGGGTTTTTATGGATGGCGAATTATTGCAACGCGGCGAAGACCAGGATTACGTGATCAACTACAATACTGCTGAACTAACTTTTACTCCCAAGCGTATGATCACAAAAGATAAGCGCATCCAGGTGGAGTTCGAGTACGCCGATCGTAATTACCTGAACTCAAATATCTACGCGAATAACGAGATCAACTTTAATAACAAACTCCTTGTAAGTGTTGCGGCATTTTCCAACCAGGATGCCAAGAACTCTTCTATCAACCAAACGCTCGACATCAACCAGAAACAATTTCTATCAGAAGTGGGTGATCGCATCGATACTGCTTTCTATGTTGAAAAATACCGCGATACGTTTGCGATCGGTAAAATCTTGTACAAGTCTGTTGACACCATATTCAACAATGGGCAACACGATTCCATTTTTGTTTTGTCCCAAAATCCTGCGGAAGATTTATTCAATGTATCCTTCTCTTATTTAGGTCCCCAGCGGGGAAATTATGTTCAACTGTTTGATGCCACCAACGGCCGGGTATTCAAATGGATTCAGCCAGATGCGAATAATGTTAAACAGGGAGATTGGGAACCCGTGGTGTTGTTGGTGACGCCGAAAAAACAACAGATCGCCACCATCAGTGCCGACTACCGCCCAACGGATCGCATGCAGATCAACACAGAATTCGCGATCAGCAAGTATGACATTAACCTGTTTTCTGCGAAAGATAAAAGCAACGATAACGGCCTCGCAGCTAAATTACAGGTGCTCCAAAAATCAAAACCTTTCCGAATGCTGAGCCGGCAAGTGGAGTTACAGGGACTGGTTGGTTATGAAGTGGTGCAGGCGCGCTTTAGGCCATTGGAGCGCTTGCGCAATGTAGAATTCAACCGCGACTGGAGTTTGCCATTTGATATTCCCCGTGCTGATGAAAGATTGACCAATGCAGGGTTTAAATTAAATGACCAGGTGGGTAACAGGTTTAAATATGATCTCACAAATTACAATCGAAACGACGGGTTTAATGGCTTTCGTCATGTCTTAGATTTTTACACGCTTACGAATGGGTGGAAGTTCACTAACCTGCTTAGCATCACCTCCAACAGCAGCCGCTTGCAGAAAGGTTTGTATGTGCGGCCAAGCATTGACGTTAGTAAGGTGTTGAAGCGATATCGCAATATTCAGGTCGGCGCCAATTACCTGGGCGAATACAACCGCCAACAATCAATCGCGACGGATTCTTTGACCGCTTTCAGCTTTTCCTTTTCTGTCTGGCAGTTTTACCTCAGGTCTGACGAGTCAAAACCGAACAAATGGGGCATTAGTTATTTCACCCGCTCAGATCAATATCCGTTGGCAAAAAATCTTGTCCGGGCCGACCGGAGTGACAACTACAATATATTTACGGAATTATTGAAGAGCGACCGGCACCAGGTCAAACTGAATGCTACTTATCGCAAACTGCAGGTATTTAACCCGGCGCTCAGCCGGCAACGGGCTGACGAGAATTTGCTTGGGCGTGCTGAATACCTCGTAAACGAATGGAAAGGCTTTTTGACTGGCAATCTCTTATATGAGGTTGGAGCGGGGCAGGAGCAAAAACGCGAGTTTACCTTCCTCGAAGTTCCGGCTGGTCAAGGAGAGTATACCTGGAATGATTATGACAGCAATGGTATTCGCGAATTGAATGAATTTGAGATCGCGTTGTTTCCCGACCAGCGCAAATACATCCGGGTAAACACGCCTACCAATCAATTTGTAAAAGCGAACTATGTACAATTTAATTACAGCCTCGATCTTACACCAAGGGCAATCCTGGGAAATGATGCAAAAGGGTTTAAGAAATTTTTATCCCGCTTAAGTACTTCTTCCGCCTTGCAGATATTAAACAAAAATATTTCTACCGGGGGATTTCAATTCAATCCTTTTGCACAAGCCCTGGAAGACACCACCTTGCTTACACTGAGTTCCTTTTTTACAAACACTTTCTTTTTTAACCGCACAAGCACGCGGTGGGGGATGGACCTTACCCATGGCGTTACACACGGCAAGGCCCTGCTTACCTATGGTGTTGAAAGTAACAAACTAAGTAACCTCATATTTAAAACCCGCTGGAATATCAACAGAAAGTTTACGGCCAATGTAGCGTTGCGTTCGATACTCAATGCGCTGGGCACGCCAAAATTTGGTAACCGGAATTATGAAATTGAACAGAAGATTGTAGAACCTTCGTTAAGTTATATCAACGGTACAAACATCAGAATTAACCTTGCTTACAATTTTAATGAGAAACAAAACATCCTGGGCTTCCGTGAAAAGTCTGTCAACAATACCTTGCTGGCCGACGTAAAATACAATGTGCTGTCGAGTAGCACCATTGGGGCAAGGTTCTCTTATAATGCCATTCGGTTTAACTACGATGCAGGCGGTTCACCAAATTCAACAGTTGGATATATCATGTTGGACGGATTGTTACCCGGTAATAATTTCCTCTGGAATCTTGAATACACAAAACGCCTTGCCGGTAACATTGAAATGACCATTGAGTATGATGGAAGAAAGCCTGGTACCAGTCGTCCCGTGCATATCGGGCGGGCAAGTATCCGCGCCATATTATAAAAAAAGCGCCAGGATATTTCCCGGCGCAATATTATTTAAGGACGGTTTTGATTATCCGAACAGTCCACCTTTTTTGAAGTTGCGTACACCTTCACCGATCTTGAATCCGTTGTGAAAAACTTCGATCTTATAATCTCCCGTTGCATAGTTCGTATTCTGTTTCCAATCGAAACTTACCGTTTGACGCTGACCTTGTGTGTAGTTGATCTCCACTTTGTGCGTAAATAACTTTTCAGCACCATCACGTGTTGTAAATTTCCCGGATCCTAGTGCTTCGACGGCAACTGGTGTTCCATCAGGCGCTGTAATCGCGACATACAATTCTTTCATTCCTGAAGTGGCTATCAGGTTCTCATCCAAATCAAATGTGATGCGTAGTTTGTCTACTTTCTTCGCGGTAGTTGTTTGTTTTTCCTTACCATTTTTCCTTTCGATCACGCCGGTAATGTTGAAGTTGGATGCATGCAATGTTGACCCGATGTCGATGATATCTTCGCGGGCTTTAATTACAGTTTTTGCCGAATCGAAATCTTTTTCAACCTTGATCTTTTCCTGGGTCACCGCCTCCTTTTCTTGTGTCAACACCAGGTTCTGGCCTTTCAAAGTTTCTATCTGTGCCTGGTATCCTTGTATGTCTGTGTTGAGCGACGAGATCAATCTTTTTGCTTCCGCAAGTTCTTCTTTCGTTGCATTGGCCTTTGAAATGAGCGTTTGAATGCGTGCTTTTTTCTCGCTGATCTCCCGGTCTTTTACGGTGATGGAACTATCCTTTTTCGCATTGGTTGTTTTTAACATGTCGTACCGACTTGTGGCTTCATCAAGCATGCTTTGTAGCGTGTCTTTTTCAGAAGCCACTGCGAGGTATTGCGTGTCCTTCTGCAAAAATGCTTCCTTGGTTTTGCTTTTGTCCCAGATGATATATCCCCAGGTTCCCAGCAGGGCGATCACTAACCCGATCGAGAGAAAGGTGCGCCAGTCTGACTTGTTCGAGGGCGGAGCACTAGGAGGAGGGGTTTCAGCCGAAGGGAAATTTTCGAATGCCATGGTAGAATAAATTTATTGAATATTATAATTACTGATCTTGAATACTTGCGTGCTGGTGTTTGATAATTTGGTCACAAGTTACAATGGAAGTGGTCGGATTATATTAAATAATTTCCAAAATCATGCCAAATGAACTAAAATAACTAGCATGAAATTCGATACTGCATCAGCTACATTTGCTCAAAAAATAAAATAAGTTTTAATGTTACGTACTATCCTGCTGCTTGTGTTCTCCAATATTTTTATGACGTTCGCCTGGTATGGTCACTTGAAAAATACTGCGATGCCGCTGTGGAAAGCCATCGCCATCAGTTGGGGCATCGCCTTGTTTGAATATTGCCTGATGGTGCCGGCAAACCGGTATGGATTCGCGGACGGTTTTAATGGCTTTCAATTAAAAATTACACAGGAGGTGATCACACTTGTGGTCTTCGCTTTTTTTGCCGTGCTTTATTTGAAAGAACCTTTTCATTGGAAATATCTCGTAAGCTTTGCCCTCATCCTCGGCGCTGTCTACTTTGCGTTCAAAAAATAATTGTCATTAGTCCATGATGAGTTTACCAATTGTTCCACCGCCGCCGGCGAAATAAACTGCATTTCCTTTCTTCGCCTTGCGGCACACATGAAAACTTTCCTTGCTGATCCAGTTCCAGGTATTGCCTTCGTCTTTACTATAGTCAGTACCATTCAACCCGCAGGTGATCCAGTTTTTCTTGTTTACATATTCAACACAACTCCGGTATCCATGCGGCACCTGTGCAGGCGCTTGCCAGGTTTGCCCACCATCAAGCGTTACGAAACAATTCTTTACCGTGCTGTCCTTTGTTGTAAAGTCGCCACCAACCAAGATCATTGTTTTTTTATTTTTCACCGCAACTGAATTTGCGCCGGTCGATTCTTTTCCTTGTTGAATGGGCAATAACGATTTCGAATTTTGAATAAAAATATGACTCTTTAACCCGCCGCTGACAAACACCGCTTCCCGTTTATTTAGTTTTCGAATGTTTGTACCACTGCTGGCAAAGCAGGCTTCCCCGCTATCGGCAAGTGGATAATTTGAGGGCGGAATATCCTGCCAGGTCAAACCTCCATCAAAAGTTCGGGCGATAAAAAATTTACCATTGATCGGATCCCCTAAAACAATCCCGCTCTGGTCATTCCAAAACTCCATCGCGTCTAAAAACATTCCTTTTGTTTTGTTTTCAAAAACTACTCTCCAGTTTTCACCACCGTCTGTCGTGCGTAGGATGTACGCCGGGTCAGCAACAGCCATGATAACAGCTATCTTTTCATCGAATGCTTCAATATCCCGGAAATCATTTTTCTCGAAGCCCCTAACCGTTAACCAGGTAAATGTTTTGCCGCCGTCTATCGATCGTCCAACTGTTCCATTACTTCCGCTCACCCACACAACGCGGTCATTTACCACGCTCAGTCCGCGGATGGAAGTCTTGGTACCAGAAGTAAGCACTTCAACGCTTTGTGCAACAGCGCTGCCAGCGCACCAGGAAACAAGGAAAGAAATTATTATTTTGAACATAAAAGACATAGGTTGATTTTTGCACCTCAATTTAAAACCGTTTTTTATTATCACCTGTTTAATTTTAACCGGCAAGTCAGCAGCAGGCGCATCAAAACAGCATAGCCATTTTTAGTGTATGCATTACCGTTACTACGTTCATAAGTCTGCATTGATTTTTTTTCTAAACATCATAATTAAATTTTAATGATCCCATATTGGCTAAGTCGCACCGGTTTATTACTTGGTGAAGAGCGAACAGGAAACCTGGTGAATAAAAACGTGCTCGTCGTTGGGCTCGGTGGCGTTGGTGGTATCTGTGCTGAGATGATTGCCCGGGCCGGCGTCGGAAGTATGACCATCGTTGACGGCGATGTCATCGACCTGAGTAATTGTAATCGCCAGGTTGTCGCCTTGCATAGTAAAGAAAAACAATTAAAAGCGGCTGCGATGGCGGAACGGATTCGCGACATCAATCCGGGTATAACCCTGACTGTCCTAACAGAGTTTATCAAGGAGGAGCGCATAGCGGAAGTTGTTGCGCTGCAGCAATATGACTATGCTGTTGACTGCATTGATACCCTGTCGCCAAAAGTTAATTTTATCAAGGCTTGCGTCGGGCGGAAGATTCCCATTGTGAGCTCATTTGGAGCAGGTGGTAAAATGGATCCTGCCCAGGTACAGGTGGCGGATATTTCTAAAAGCTACAAATGTAAGCTTGCGAGATATGTACGAAAATACCTGCATGAAGTTGGAATTTACGAGGGCGTAACGGTCGTGTTTTCTCCGGAAGAAATTGACACGTCGAAGGTGATCGTCAGTGAAAAAGCCTTCCCGAAAAAAACGTTCGTCGGAACCATTTCTTATATGCCGACCATCTTTGGCTGCCTCGCCGCCAGTGTCGTAATTCGGGCACTTTCCGGTTTGCCGGCTCAGCAGGATAGCCTGGCGTGACAGGAGCAGTTCAAGGATTAAAGATTACTTACTTTTGACCCGCGCTTGTAGTGTATTTATTTAATATTTATTCCATGAGTTATAATTATTTACCGCTTGATAAAACGCCGACCAATTTTCAGCAGGTCAAGAATCTCCTTGCGTATGATCAGCTGGTCTCCATTACGTTTGATGCGCATTTTCGCATCACAGAATGCCGGTCGTACCTCGATCAAAAATTAGAGAGCCAGGAAGCAATTTATTACGGCATCAATACTGGCTTTGGTTACCTGCAAAATGTGAAGATCGATGCAGCGCAATTGGAAGAACTACAATCGAACCTGTTAAAGTCCCATGCCTGTGGCCTGGGAGAGGAGGTGCCAAAGGAGATCGTGAAACTGATGGTGATGCTAAAAATAAAATCCCTCAGTTATGGAAATTCAGGTGTGCAGATCGATACAGTGAAGCGATTGATGGACATGTATAATAATGATGTCTTCCCCGTTATTTACACACAGGGTTCTCTTGGCGCATCGGGTGATTTAGCACCGCTTAGTCACTTGTCATTACCACTCATTGGTTTGGGAGAAGTGATGCACGAGGGACAAAAAATGACGGCCGACGCGGCGCTCAAAAAGTTCGGCTGGGAACCCATTCACCTGCAAAGCAAGGAAGGGCTGGCGCTCATCAACGGAACACAATTTATGAGTGCTTACGGACTGTACAACCTGGTACAATCGGAGCGGTTGTTACAATGGGCTGACATCATTGCCGCGCTTTCTTTTGATGCCTTCGATTGTGTGTCGGAACCGTTTCATGAAAAGATCCATTCCATCCGGTCTCACAAGGGACAGGTTGAAACAGCCGCAAGGCTTCGTCAATTATTAGCGGGCAGTGAAATCGCGAAGCAACAAAAGGAACAGATCCAGGACCCGTATTCTTTCCGCTGCATACCCCAGGTACATGGCGCCAGCAAGGATACATTTGATTACGTGTTGTCGGTTATGATCAAAGAGATCAATTCAGTTACGGATAATCCCAATATTTTCCCGGAAGATGATCTCATTTTAAGTGGTGGCAATTTCCACGGACAGCCGTTGGCGTTAGTCCTCGACTTTTTGGCCATTGCCATGAGTGAGATCGCCAACATTTCTGAACGACGCACCTACCAGCTTATCAGCGGACAACATAAATTGCCGATGTTCCTCGTAAAACAGCCCGGCCTGCATTCCGGTTTTATGATACCACAGTATACCGCGGCGGGGATCGTGAGCGAAAACAAGCAACTCTGCACACCAGCAAGTGTTGATTCCATTTCTTCCAGCAATAACCAGGAAGACCATGTGAGCATGGGTGCAAACAGTGCAACAAAATGTAAGCGGGTCATCGACAATGTAGAGCGCGTATTAGCTATTGAACTATTGACCGCCGTGCAGGCGTTAGAATTCCGGCGGCCGATGAAAACTTCACCGCAACTGGAAGAGATTGTAACAGCATTTCGCTCGAAGATCAGTTTTAATGAAGCCGACAGGATCCTGCATACAGACATTCGGGAGGCCATTGCGTTTATGCGGGAAACCGATCTCGAAAACGGCACCCTTGCCGGTATTTAGGGAGGTCAAAAAACAATTAATAACGGTGGTTGTGCGAACACCCGCGGCGCTATGAACCACTCCACGAAAAACTTTGCGATGCCATACGATGCTCAAAAATATAAAACCCCTACCGGGACTAAATTAAACTGCAAAGGCTGGGTCCAGGAGGCTGCGCTTCGTATGCTCCTCAATAATTTAGATCCGGAGGTCGCCGAGCGACCAGGTGACCTGATTGTGTATGGTGGCAGGGGAAAAGCAGCGAGGAATTTTGAAAGTCTCGACCTGATCATAAAAGCGTTGAAAGTTTTGGAAGACGATGAGACCCTGCTTATACAGAGTGGTAAGCCAGTGGCCATGCTGAAGACGCATACTGATGCGCCCCGCGTGCTCATCAGTAATTCTCAGTTGGTGCCCAACTGGGCAACCTGGCAGCATTTTGATGAACTGGAAAAGAAAGGCCTGATGATGTACGGACAGATGACAGCTGGTAGCTGGATATACATCGGATCGCAAGGCATCGTTCAAGGCACGTATGAAACTTATTCCGCCGCAGCGAACAAGGATTTTGGTGGCACACTTAAAGCCACATTGAATGTGACTGCGGGTCTCGGTGGCATGGGTGGTGCGCAGCCATTGGCAATCACCATGAACGAAGGCGTTGCCCTCATCGCGGAAGTGGAAGAGTGGCGCATCGACAAACGAATTGACACCCGCTACCTTGATGAAAAGTTTACTGACATTGATGCAGCCATTGACCAGGCATTGAAATACAAGGTGGCCGGCATCGCGAAAAGCATCGGTATTTGTTGCAATGCTGTGCACCTATTGCAACGATTGATCGATCGGAATATCGTACCCGATACGCTAACTGATCAAACCTCTGCCCACGATCCACTGGTTGGGTATGTGCCACATACCCTTTCAAACGAGGCAGCCACGGCGTTGCGGTCCAGCGACCCGGATCAATATATTAAGCTGAGCTACGAGAGCATGAAACTGCACGTTGAGTTAATGTTGCAACTACAGGCAAAAGGCGCTATCACATTTGATTATGGAAACAATATAAGGGCCCGGGCAAAAGAACATGGATTGGCGAATGCCTTCGATTTCCCGGGCTTTGTACCCGCCTACATACGCCCCTTATTTTGCGAGGGCAAGGGTCCGTTTCGCTGGGCGGCATTGAGCGGCGATCCCGACGACATACGTGTAACCGACGACGTTATGCGATCACTCTTCCCCGGTAATGCTTCACTGATTCGCTGGTTTGATCTTGCCCAGGAAAAAATTGCCTTCCAGGGATTGCCTGCCCGCATTTGTTGGATTGGCCAGGGCGATCGCGAGAAGGCAGGCCTCGCCTTTAATGAGCTGGTGCGTACCGGCAAGGTGAAAGCTCCGATTGTTATTGGCCGTGACCATCTTGACACCGGGTCAGTTGCAAGTCCGAACCGGGAGACGGAAGCCATGCTCGATGGAAGTGATGCCGTGGCAGACTGGCCTGTCTTAAACGCACTGGTAAACACCGCGGGAGGTGCGAGTTGGGTAAGCCTTCATCATGGTGGTGGTGTTGGAATGGGCTATAGCATTCATGCAGGCATGGTGATCGTTGCAGATGGCACCGACGCCGCAGCTGCCAGGTTGAGCCGGGTGCTGCGAAACGATCCGGGCATGGGTGTCATTCGTCATGCGGATGCCGGTTATGATGTTGCAAAAGATTATGCCCGAAACTATAACCTGGATATCCAGGAACGTTTATCGAAATAATTCATTTGGTTAAAAAACACCAATTATGCAAATCAACAGTCGCAGGAGATTTTTACAAAACACAGGTCTCGTGCTTGCGGGTGCCGCATCCGGGCTTGGCTTTTCAACAAAGCAAGCGCCAAGGTTATCCTTTTCTACCCTCGGTTGCCCCGACTGGAGCTTCGACAAGATCATGGCCTTTGCAGTGGAACATGGGTACACAGGTTTGGAAATCCGGGGTATCAAGCGCGAAATGGACCTGCCTAAATGCCCGGAGTTCAGCAGCAAGCAGAACATTGCCGTAACCCGGCAGAAGATGAAGGCAAGCGGGTTGAAATTCGTCGGCCTGGGATCGTCGGCAAACCTGCACTTTTTGCCCGGCAGTGCAAGAGATAAAAACCTGGATGAAGCCAGGCGGTTTATCGATCTCGCAAACGAAATTGACTGCCCGTATATCCGGGTGTTCCCTAATAACTTCCCGGCTACACAGGAGAAAGCGCAGACCATGGAGCTGATGTCGAAAGGCCTGCTCGAACTTGCCACGCATGCCAATAACAGTAACGTAACAGTGCTGATGGAAACGCATGGCGACCTGTTAAAAATGGCTGAACTTAAACAGGTAATGGATGCTACAGCGCACCAGCACAGTGGACTTATCTGGGACATCTGCAATATGTGGACCGTCACAAAAGAGTCGCCAGCAGAGGTGTATCAAACTTTAAAAAAATACATTCGCCATGCGCACATCAAAGATGCAACTATGGTAAATGGTAAGCCGGCTTACACTTTATTAGGCCAGGGAACGGTGCCTGTTTTTGAGGCGATTAATGTGCTGGCAAAAGACCAGTACGAGGGGTTTTACAGTTTCGAATGGGAGAAACTCTGGCATCCGGAAATCCAGGAGCCCGAGGTGGCGCTGGCTGATTATCCGCTAGCGATGAAGAAACATTTCAACAAATAATTTCATTGAATGGGATTGAATAAACTAGTCGGCAGTTTTCTCTTTCCACTCAAATTGTTGAGTCTGAATTCCGCAAACATAAATGGATATTAGGAAAAATTTGATCTGTTCCGGTGCCGATAGAAGATGATTGTATCCAATACATCTTTTGTAAATTCGCTCGGCTGCTATGCTGAACCAGATCACTGTTACCTCAAAGATTTTTTATGCCGGGCGATTCTACCAATCTCAATACAAACGCAAAAAAGCAACAAACATTCGACGCCATCGTCGTGGGTTCCGGTATTAGCGGCGGCTGGGCCGCGAAGGAGCTTTGTGAAAAAGGATTAAAAGTGCTGATGCTGGAACGTGGCGGAAACGTGGTGCATCCGCAGTACCCGACCGCGACAAAAGATCCCTGGGATTTCCCGCACCGCCTGCAGCTCTCCGTAGAAGAGCGGAAAAATCAATTCATTCAAACCCGTCACTATTCTTACCGCGAAGACAATAAACATTTCTACATCAACGACCAGGATAACCCCTACGAAGAGACGCAGCGGTTTGATTGGATCCGCGGCGACATTGTGGGTGGAAGGTCATTGTTATGGGCAAGAGCCTGTTATCGCTGGAGTGACCTGGATTTTGAAGCCAACCTTAAAGATGGGCATGGTGTTGACTGGCCCATCCGGTACGCCGACCTGGCGCCCTGGTACGACTACGTGGAATCTTTCATCGGTGTCAGCGGTTCCCGCGAAGGCATCCCACATTTACCTGACGGTAAATTTCAACCACCGTTCGAAATGAATGCCGTTGAAAAATATTTCAAATCAAAAACTGAAGCGCAATACCCTGATCGAAAAGTCATTATGGGCAGAACTGCGAACCTTACGAAGCCCGTGCAGGGCAGGGGGCAATGCTTGGCTCGCGATCTTTGTCATAGGGGTTGCCCCTGGGGAGCGTATTTCAGCACCAATGCGAGCACAATGCCGGCCGCGTATGCAACCGGAAACCTCACGGTTCGCCCGCATTCGCTGGTGAATCGTGTATTATATGATGACCAAAGCAACCGGGCTGCTGGCGTTGAGGTCATAGATATTACCACTAATAAAACCGAAGAGTTTTTCGCCCGCATCATTTTTTTAAATGCGTCTACCGTGGCCACCGCGGCGATATTGCTCAATTCTGTTTCTTCAAGGTTTGCAACTGGTTTAGGAAATGGCAGCGACCAGGTAGGACGTAATCTTATGGATCATCATAAAGGCCTTTCTGCGACTGCATTGGTGGAAGGCTTTGACGATATGTATTATTCTGGCCGCAGGCCGACCTCGATCTATGTCCCACGCTTTCAAAACATTGACAAAAGAGATGCGCCATTTTTTAGAGGGTATCATTTTGGCGCGAGCGCATCCAGGGGTAGAGGCGCAGCGGATGTGCCCATTGGCATTGAACTAAAGGAATCAGTTTCAGAGCCAGGCAACTGGCATTTTGGTATGTATGGCTTTGGTGAATGCCTGCCCTATGCCGATAACCGCGTCACATTAAGTACGGATAAGAAAGATAAATGGGGGAGAGCCTTGGTAAAGATCGATTGCTCATTTAAGGAGAACGAAAAACTCATGCATGATGCAATGGGCGAAGCGGCTGCAGATATGCTCGACGCGGCAGGCTTCAAAGATATCGCAGTGAGCAACAAGATGTCTTTTCCCGGTAACGCCAATCACGAAATGGGGATAGCTTGCATGGGCAGGGATGCAAAAACCTCTGTCCTCAATCAATTTAACCAGATGCACGAGGTTAAGAATGTGTTCATCACAGATGGTTCGTGTATGACATCCGGATCTTGCCTCAATCCTTCTCTAACCTATATGGCTTTAACAGCAAGGGCCTGCGATCACGCGGTAACAGAATTAAAACGTATGAATTTGTAAAACTTGCTTTGTAGGTCGAATTACAGTTGAAAAGCTTTTGCCTGCGTTGGAAATATAAAGTGTAAGCCAAGCTCATTGCCAATTATCAACTCCTTCTTCAATTGAGCGATCCGTGTTGCAGGTGGTTTCACATGGGTAATAATGATCGGACATTTTTTTAGGCTACCCCTACCTGTTAGTCCTGCCAAAACATTCATTTCTTTCATCAGCCAACGTGGTGTTAAATGACCGAACAATTTTGAATCTGCCTGGTCATTCGGGAATGAAACTTCAATGAAGATTCCTTTCAAACTATTGGTTTTTATCAGCGGCGCAATGGCTTGCCAGAGTAAATTTAATTGGTTGCTTTTCTCCACTTCATCAGGACCGGTATCACCAAGATACAAGATATATGAGCCATTGCTTTCTACCAGGAAGGCCGTGCTCTCAAAGGGATTGACATGGCTTAGCGGGAACGCCGTTACCTGCATCGCTGTGTTGTCTATACCCATTTTCTCCCTTGGAGCGAGGGTTTTAAAATGGTATTTTTTCAGCAGGAAACCCTTTCCTTCGTCACCAAAATTTGCCCAGGCTTCCCCATTGAAATAATATTCCTGCAGCATCTTCATACAGCGCGGCATTGCGTAGACTGTTTTGGCTGTGTCGTCCGGCGAGGTGATGATCAGCCCGGAGACATGATCAAGATGTGCATGCGAAATAAAATATCCCTTGATGTATTGCTTTTGAATTTCGCTCACCGAGCCTCGGAAAACTTTATTGGCGATCGCTTTTTCCAGGCCTGCATAGATGGTTCCTGCATCCAGGCAGATATAATCGTTTGTACCTGAAGGAGCTACGAGGTAAGCTGATAAATTGCTTTCGTCAATGCCTCCTTTTACACCAAGCGGAACGACGTGAAAAGAAGATACTGTTGACTTTTGCGCAGACACTCCGAAGCTCATCAACAAGAAAAGGGAAATCAGCAGGTGTTTCATGTCTTGTGTGCTAATGAACAAGTTGATTGAACGATGGAAAGCGTAAGCGAAAGAATATCGGTTATTTAATTGCTTCCATCCCAGCGATGGCCACGGCGTGATCATTGTCAACCGTGCTGCCTGATACACCAATTGCACCGATGACTTCTCCCGCCTCATCTTTGATAACTACGCCGCCAGGGAAGGTAATAAGGCCGCCGTTGGAATGTTCTATGTTAAATAAGGCCTCGCCTGGTTGAACCAATGGACTTAGGGCTGCCGTATCCATCAGGAACCAGGCAGCAGTTTTTGCTTTCTTCATTGAAATATCTACAGACCCTATCCACCCGCCGTCCATATGCGCAAAGGCAATAAGGTTACTACCTGCATCAACAACACAAATGTTCATTTTAGTTTTAAGTTTGATTGCTTTCTTTTTTGCCGCGCTTATGGCAGCTTCAGCCTGGGCTAGTGTAATGTTCATAAATGAGTCTTGATTTTTATTTTGTGATGTAAAAATAGGATGGTTACAAATAAGATAATTGACTATTGTTAACGGGCACATTTAATCAACAAACCACGGCAGGTTTGTTACCCATAAAAAAACTTAACATTTTTGTTGTAAAAAGGTTGAGCCTTTTCCATGCATCTTAAACAACCTGGCCCATTAACGGATCTGTTTTTGAAACGGCGCCTGTCTCAACATGCCCGGCAAATCGTTTTTCAAATCCGTCAACTCCTTTTACAGCAACACTCACGTCATACCAATTAAAACTTGACTGTTGGTTTAATACCAGTAATAATTCTTTTCCTGCCGCAACTTGTCTTTCGACTCTCCCGGCTTTGTAGCTGTTGTCGGTAACGAGGAGGGCCATTGGTTTTGTGTCCTGGTTCAAAATGCGCAGGACGATGTTGCCGGTTAACTTTTTTGAATTTAGTTTACCGGTTTCGTACTGGCACCAAACTTTCAATCTAGGATCTTTCGCAGTGCCTTTGAATTCCCGGTAAAAGCCATTAGGCGCGTGTACACGTAGGTGGTAGTTGCCGGAAGTGAATTTCTCCAGGTGCCAGCTATCCTGTTCCTGCTGCCCTGCCTTAACAGCATAATTACGCGTGTGATAGTTTGTTTGTTCGTAAGGCGAGACTGAGTAGACGGTGAAAGGCGAACCACTGGATTCGGCGCCGAATGCATTGTTGCCTGCTTTAAAATTTACCGAGAACACAGGCGAATTTTTGTCCATGTTTCCATCAACATACAACTCGTAGGGAAGTGGGCAGGCAGGCCGCGTGCCTTTTTCCTGCACCGGCATTTGACCTATATGCAATCCCTTGTTCACCTGGCCAATCTCCTCCGTACTCATTGCGTGAAAATTCGATGGCATACTCTTGAAACTTGCCTGGTGAATACCTTCAATAGACTTTTCCCGGTCGAGATATGCAGGCTCTTGTAGCTGCTCGCCATTGTAGGGCCTGAAAGCGGAGCTTAGGTCACCACAGACGGTTCGGCGCCATTCATTGATCTGTGTTTCTTTAATTTTTTTACCTGCTTTTTTCTCCAGGAATTTTTCTAAGAATTGTAATGAGGAGGTATGATCAAAAACTTCGGAGCAAACATAACCGCCACGTGTCCACGGTGAGGCGATGATCATTGGAACCCTAAAGCCAAGGCCAATAGGGCTTTCCCTTAATCGGTTGCCACGCGATTGCTGCTCCTTCGTTACAAATTCAAGTTTCGTGTCAACGCCCGCTGAAACTTTGCCCGTTCCCTCTTTATAGGGATTGGGTGCTACAAATGGCGGAACATGATCGTAATACCCGTCATTTTCATCATAGGTAAGAATAAAAATGGTTTTCTTCCAAACCTCCGGATTGGAGGTTAGAATATCCATTGCCTCACTAACATACCAGGCGCCAAACCAGGGCGAATCCGGGTGGTCAGAAAAATATTGCGGTGCCACCAACCAACTTACTGTTGGCAAGGTGCCTTTGTTAACGTCTTCGCGAAACTGGTGAAACACATCACCCTTTGGAATATTTAAGGTGCGCTGGTGGGCACCATCCTGGTATTCGTGCGGTGTTAACTGGTGAAACGCAGGATCCTCACGGTTATTGGTAAACGCTTTATCGTGGATGTTTTTTTCAAACGTTGAAAGCGCATTGTATTTTTCTATAGTGTAAATTTCTTCTTCTTTTACTAGCTGCTCAAGCCAGGCTTTTTTCTCCGCAAGTTTCTTTGTTGCTGCTGCTTTTTCTGTTTCACCGGTTGACGCCGAAAGCGCAGTTTCAAGGGCTGCTATTTCTTTTTGAACCGATTGCTTTTTCATGGGAAGATTGGCGATGTATTCCCGGGAGAGCTTCACTTTGTATTGCGTAAAATATTCAAGCGGGTTGTCGCCAAAATTTGTAAGCCATCCGTCCGCCTCACCTTCCAGGCCCACGCCTGAACTTATTTCGTTCTGGTAAACCTTCCAGGAAATGCCGTTTTCTTCCAGGCGTTCGGGATATGTTTTATAATTCACCAGCGTTGAGTAATCTGCATCCCCATTCCAAACGTTGGCCTGCGCCGCCGGCTCTTGTTTATCCCGGATGGTCCCGGTCCAAAAATGCAGGCGGTTGGGTGTTGTGCCGGTTAGGGAAGAACAAAAATTCTGATCACATACGGTGAAAGCATCTGCAAGGGAATAATAAAATGGAATGTCCTGGCGGTTGTAATGACCCATGGTCAAGGGCAAGCCTTTGAAATCTTTTTCACCGGAAGGCTTTACATCAAGCCAGCGGTCGTGCTTGCCTTCATTGAATGCATCCACCTGGTCATCCCAGCTATGTGGCAGGCAGCCCATCCAGGTAACGCGTGTATCCTTGATGTTCAGGCGCCAGGGGGCGAAGGTTTCTCCCGCCTTATTTGTCTGCATCCACACTTTGTTTCCGTCTGGTTTGGTGATGGCACGGGGATCGTTGAATCCGCGAACGCCCTGCAGGGTTCCAAAAGTATGGTCGAAGGATCGGTTTTCCTGCATGAGCAATACGATGTGCTCGGCGTCTGCAAAACTACTACCGGCGGCCGGGTCGATGCTCAATGCCTGGCGAATGGACGGTGGTAAAGATTCCATCCAGCCGGCCCCGGAAAGGATAGACGCTTTTTTTAAAAAACTCCTTCTTGTATCCATATAATAATTTTTATAAAGCTAGGTTCAGCGGTTGGAGGTTGGTATTAAATTTCCATTATCCTTTTTATGTGAACTACCGGTTAGGTATACGCGAAAATATTTCCTGTAATTTTTTGGTGCCGGTTATTTTGATTTCTTACCCTGGTTGAACCTTCCATCATCTACTTCTTCCAGGAATTTGATCAGCCCCATCATATAGACTTGTTGATCGTCATAAAGACTCATATGACTTCCGTTGGGACAAGTTAGATTCTCACCATTTTGAACCTGCGTACTCATCCATTTCATATGCTCCGGGTCCATGGTGTCGAATCTACCGCCGATCGTGAGCGTCGGTATCTTGATCGTTGGTAATTGAGCTTTTACATCCCAGGTAGTTAACTTTCCTGCAATGCCAAACTCACTCGGCCCTTGCATAGTGACGTATAAAGACTGGTTCATTTTCGCGAAAGAACGGTTCACTGGTTCTGGCCATTGGTCCACCGGCAGGCGAAGCACGTGTTTCGTGTAGAAGTTCGGCATTAATAATTCCATGTAAGCTGGATTGGAGAAATCCTGCCTTGCCTCAATGGCGCGAATGCTATCCAGGATTTTCGGCTCCATTTGTTTCGCTAGGACGGTATTGGCATAGGCTCCATAATCAGGACAGCTACTCATCATGTTGCTAATGATCAATCCTTTTAAGTGGTCCTGGTATTTGAGCGCATATTGCATCGCGAGTATGCCGCCCCAGGAATGCCCGAGTAAATAAAAGTTGTCTTTATCCAGGTTCAGCGCCGTTCTTACCTGTTCGACCTCCTCCACAAACCGCGGCAGATCCCATAAACTGGTGTCAGTTACTTTATCAGAATTTCCGCAGCCCAATTGATCGTAGTAGATGAATTCTATCCCTTCCCGGGGAAGGAAGTTTTCGAGACATTCGAAATATTCATGCGTGGCGCCGGGCCCACCGTTTAATAATAATAATTTGATCGTAGGATTGTTCCCGATCCGTTTTGTCCAGACATTAAACTTTCCTTTTGGAGTTTGGATCGCAACCATTTTTACGACCCCGGTTTGCAGACCGGAATCACTCAACTTAAAATATGCAGCTGGGGTTGAGGGCTCAATTTTGTGGCCCGGGTTATGACAAGCGAAGAGCAGGAACAGGAAAATTAATGCAGTCGAAAATAATGTTCTGACACGTAAAAGCATGCAATTGAATTAAGAGCCAATATACACATTTTATGAGCGCAGGAATGGGAGTCGGGAAAAGGTTTGCGAACCCAATGCTGCAATGATGCAAGAAAGTTAATTTGCTTTCATCGCCCTTATCGGAAAGAATGTTTTGCAATACTGAAAATCCTGGAATAAGCGTGGTTGGAAAGTAAGTAGCCAATCAAAAGATTGGCATATTCATGAGATGAAACATCAATTAGTAAACCGGAACTACTCATCACAACATAGTGTAAACGCTTTACACTCCTAACTTACATGATGTTAAGTTTCTCCATTTTTGCTGTAACACGCTGGGGAAGCGTCCATTTGTTGCTCCACCTGAATTTAAGTGAATTCCAGCGCTGTAATTCGGCTTCGTTTGTGCCTACACCGGAAGTTTTGATCAGTTTAATCAACGAATCCGCATAATAATCCGGGAGGATCGCTGCGCTGAAATGATTTTCCCAGGCTTCTTTTGCTTTACTTCCCATCTCATCGGCACTGGATTCATGTTCTTTCAAAAAATGATGAAGATCTTTCAATTTATTCTGCGGGAAAAACAAAGCAAAATCATTCCAGTTTGGTCCTTTCGGCGGCGTGAAATCATCGGCAATGATCACCGGGCACCGACCCAGGGCCATACTTTCATAGATCCTGAAACTTGAGGGCGCCCAACCCGCAGGACACAAGGAAAATTTTGCATCCAACATCAGGCTGATATAATTACTTTTTTCTTCAATGGGATGGTTGAGCCAGCTCTCCGAAAATTCAACCAGGCAATCCGACATAGACCGGAAATACTTTAAGAGGGTCGGGCGGATTTTGTTAGAGCGGAGATTTCCCCTCCAGCTTGCGAGATATTTCGGCTTTTTAACTGGGCTGCTCTTCGTATTAAAAACAAGTTCATTGAAATATTCAGCGTACGGCACAGCCAAATGGTGCCTGGGATCCAGTCGTGATTTTGGAATGTTCGAATAAAGTCCTTTTAACAAGCCGGTAGCACAATCATCAAAATTGATGGTGAAAACTTTTGCAAGGTGTTTTGAAATGATGGGATCGCTTTGGAGCGTTTTGATATAGCGGAAATTCTTAAAGTTTACTTCTTCTCGAATGATCAGGGCATCAGCTAGTTCCGGATCGGTTACTTCTTCAATATCGTAGTGTGCAAGTAAGGCCTTTCGGGTATTGTCCAGCACAGTCGAATTTACCGCAGCCAGTGGGGTGACCTCGTGCGTCAAAAAAAATATTTTCATTCCAGTTTTTTAAAATAATTAATCATCCACAAGGCAAGCTGCTCAAAATCAGTACGGTGATTAGATTTTTAAGGATATTGGTTTGCGAAAAACAAAAACCGCTCCGAAATGAATGATTCGCGGCCCCAGCACTTAAGTTTGTGGAAATGTGAATAAAAAACAGGCGATTTAAAGGATAGGAGCGACAAAATTTAACTAAAATCTAATTCTGACTTCAAGGACCGCTCTTACTTTTATCTTATTTGTTTATTTTATAATGTTAAACCTACAAAACAAAATATCTATTTGCAAGTCAGCCAGCTTCTCGTCTTTTTAATTCTAATGGGGGCATTTTTGGCTTTCGCCCTTTGGAGGAATAAGTTAACTCCGGCAGCTTGCGTCACCGCTGCCGCTGTTGGCTGTTGCATATTCGCGGGCATTGGCCTTCCGGGAATCTACATCATTGGAGCCTTCTTTTTATTGGCGGTTACGGCAACCCGATGGGGCACGAGTGTGAAACAGCGATTGGATTTTGCCGAACATGATGGTGGCAGAAGAAATGCAGGGCAGGTGCTGGCCAACGGTGGCGTCGCGGCTTTGCTAGGAATTTTCGCCTGGACGGGATTTGTTGATCGGGACCTCTGCTTCCTTTTACTTGCTGGCGCGCTCTCGTCTGCAACTGCTGATACATTGTCGTCTGAGCTAGGAACTTTGTATGGTCAGCGATATGTTGATATCATAAATCTCAAACCAGGTAAGAAGGGAGAAAATGGGGTGGTAAGCATGGAAGGCACGCTGATCGGTGTGGCCGCAAGCGCCATTATCGGCTTGTTAACCTGGATGGAAACGAACGCACCGATGGATATCCTCGTAGTTGTAATCGCCGGAACTTTTGGAAATTTGGTAGATTCCATTCTCGGCGCAACATTGGAGCGCAAGGGACATCTATCTAACAACGCGGTTAATTTCCTTAACACATTTGCAGCGGCTGCATTGACCTGGCTTTTGATAAAATTATTTTATTAGCCTTGCCATGCTTGCTCCAGGCATTTGATACCTAATGCACCCGGGGAAAAAGGTTAACTTTAATTCCCTTCAGTTGACATCTCTGGAACGAAACTTGTTTTTCACAATCAAACAATTTCAACAATGCTCTCAATCATGACTGATCTGCCTCCACATGTTGTTGGCATCCGCGCTACCGGCGCCGTTACAAAACAAGACTTCGATGATGTTTTAAAACCTGCCCTCGAGTCGCTGCATAAAAGAACCGGGAAACTTAATTACCTGCTGTTGTTAGAAACCACTGTCAGCAATTTCACCATCGGTGCCTGGATTGACGACATCGTAATGGGATTGAAACATTTTACCCATTGGAATCGCATTGCCGTTGTAACCAATGAAAAATTGGTTGAGAAGTTTTCCGATGCATTCACCTTTATTGTTCCAGGCGAATCAAAAGGATTCAACCTGAGTGAGCTGGCAAAAGCGAAAGAGTGGGTAAGTGGCCACGAAAAATAATCTATTAGCTGTTGCCTGTCGGCACCTCAATCTTAGCTAGTGCCTCCTGGATTTTTTCAAGCTGGTGCGTATGCCGTTGGGTATGGTACAGCACAAAGTGTACGGCCTCAAGCCGCGTCAGGAAGCCCATTTGTGGTAATTTAAATGCTGTGCAAAGCTTGGAGAGGTCTTCGGTTTCCATAATGTTTACCAGGTTTTCCTTGATGTTGTCAAACTTGCTTAACAAATTGGACTTATCATAAGCTTCATCCTTTGGTACTATAAAATCAGGCGACTGCATTTTCGTGGTGAAGTCAAGAAAGATGGATCGGATCATCGGTATACTTTGGCCTGGATCCCGATCACTATCGATAACGGACCCGCGCATTATATCTACAAAGCCACCATTTGACAATACCAGGTGTTGCATCACCTGGGCTGCTGTCCAACTTATTTCAGTGGGGCGTTTATTGATATCCGTTATACTGTTGAAAGTCCTGGAAGTTGCCTCCATGGTTTCTTTCATTTCCTTCACACTGGATCCTGGAGCTGTTTGCATTCTGTGTTAATTTAAAGGGTTTGGAAATTGTTAATTCAAAAAGCGATTTGCAGTTTGTTCTTCAAATGACTGGTATGCGAAACAGGTTGTGGGAGCGGAACATCCGGCAACACTTCGGCCTCAAAACCAATGGCATTTAAAATACGGATCACCGCCTCCACATCGACTCTTGCTCCCCCGTATACGATACGCAGGATCCTGTCCACATCGCCCAGGTCAAAATTTGCGCGGTAATGTGCGAACTCCCGGTGAAGCTGAACCAGGATCTTTTGCGCAACTTTTTTCTGTGTAACGTTTGTTTTGAAAACTTCTACCATCGTAAGCTTATTCTTATTTCACTAAAATCCCGGCTGAATTGCGGCGGAAAAGTTAATCAGTGCCAATGCATCGCAACACCCCGGTCAATTGGCTTGCGCTTCCGAAGGCGCCTGTTCGGCCATATACATTACTTCCCACAAGTGGCCATCCAAATCTTCAAAACCGTGACTGTACATAAAACCCTGGTCCTGCGCCGGGTTAGGGAGCGTTCCTCCCGCCTCCACAACTTTCCCAATAAGTTCATCAACGGCATTCCTGCTTTCAGCAGAGATACATAAGATCACCTCTGTGCTTCGCCTCGAGTCAGCAATTTCTTTTTTGATAAATGTTTTGAAAAATGGCTCAACCAGCAGCATGACAAAAATTTGTTCGGAAATGATCATACAGGTTCCCTGCTCATTGGTGAACTGCGGGTTAAACCGATAGCCCAGCCGGGTAAAAAAATTGACGGAGGCATCGAGATCTTTTACCGGGAGGTTGATAAATATTTGGGTTGCCATGGTTACATGATTTTTAGCTTGAAAATTTGGAGTGGTAAAAAATAGTTCGCTTTATTGCGCTGGTTTTTCATCATAATTTACCATCCACTGAATTCCGAACTTATCCGTTAGTGCGCCAAACCAGGCACCCCAGAAAGCTTTTTCAAAGGGCATCTCGATTCTTCCTCCTTCGGCAAGTGCGTTAAAAAATTTCTCACCTTCTTCTTTCGTCTCTGGCGCAATAGCTAAAGAAAAATTGTTACCGGGGTTGTATTGCTGACCCATTGATTCTAACATGTCGGTAGCCATCAATGTCGTTTCCTTTGTGATCGGCAGCGCAACATGCATGATCTTTTCTTTATCAGTTGCCGACATATTGTCGCCGTGAGGAGTATCCTTAAATTTTTGCAGCATGGAAAATTCGCCGCCAAATACTGATCTGTAAAAGTTAAAGGCGTCTTCGGTGTTGCCATTGAAATTTAAATATGGATTTACTTTTGCCATAATATTTTTTTTATAGTGAATAGAAAGTTGAAAGCTGCAAGAAAATAAAACCAGCGCGAATATTTTTGAAAATATCTTCTCTTCAATATGATCCTGCGCCACTTATTGTTTTAATTCGACGATGCGTTTTAAGGATTGCAGGC
>JAURWD010000036.1 GCA_030655145.1 Ferruginibacter sp. | reverse complement strand
AGTGGATTTGAACACCTCGATACCAAAACATTGTACGATCGCATGAAAGCGGATCTTTCCAAAAGCATGCTGGTCCAGAAACAAGCCGGGGATACTGCAGCGGCGCTTGCTAAAAAAACAAATGTGATAGAAGCGGTGTATGAAACTCCCTATGAATCGCATGCATGTATGGAGCCATTGAATTGTATCGCTCACCTACAAGGCGACAAATGCGAGATATGGGGACCGATACAGGCGCCCGACTGGATACAATCGGATGTAGCCGAACGCCTGAAAATACCAGCTGAGAATGTAACGGTAAACATGACATTTCTCGGTGGAGGGTTCGGGCGTAAAGCTTTTACGGATTATCCATATGAAGCAGTACTTATCTCAAAAGAAATGAGTGCCCCGGTGCAAGTGATGTGGAGCCGGGAAGATGATATGACGCAGGGACCGTTCCGTCCTGGTGCTGTTTATGGATGCAAAGCGGTTTTAGCGGAAGATCGTATTTCGGCCTTGCAGGTAGTGATGGCTGCGCAGAACATGGATCATCAGTCGCCGACGGCAGACAAAACAAAATTCAACGGCAGCACGATCGAAGGTTTCGCTGAACCTTATTTTGAGGCCATTCCAAATTTTGCCTTTGGTGATGTGCCGACCGAGTCACCAATACCCGTCATGTGGTGGCGCTCGGTATATTCCTCAACCAATGGCTTTGCCTTTGAAAGTTTTATTGACGAACTGGCCCATACGGCTGGTAAAGACCCGCTGGCATTCCGCCGGGGCTACCTGCATACACCGCGTTACAAAGCGGTGCTCGATAAAATTGAAGAGATGACCGGGTGGAAGACAAAACAAAAAAAGGACGGGTGGGGCCTGGCGATTACGGAATGTTTCCAGGCCATTGTTGCAGAGGCAGTAAAGGTAAAACGCAATGCTGCCGGGAAATTAGTAATTGATAAGATAGTAGCAGTAATGGATTGCGGCTGGTACGTAAATCCTGACATCATCAAAGCGCAGATCGAAGGAAGCATCGTGATGGCGCTGGGTGCAGCAGTTACCCATGAAACCCATTTTGCAGACGGAAAGGCCATCGAGAAAAACTTTGATACCTATCGTATGCCCCGCATAACGGATATCGGTGCCATCGATATTTATATCATAGACAATGAAGAGAAAGCGGGTGGAGCAGGGGAGCCGGCGTTACCGCCATTTGCACCTGCCTTGTGTAACGCTATTTTTGACCTCACTGGAAAGCGTATACGCAAACTACCTTTCAAAATGGATGCTGTGTAATTAGGATCGTACTCAAACTTTTGGCTGGACCTCTGCTCAAGAACAGGAAATTATTTGCGGGCGGTTTTAACCTGCACCGGCTTGATCATCGGGTTTTTATTCCCCCAGGTATTGCTGACATAATTCAACACGTCAGCCACTTGCTGGTCGGTCAGATGATTCATCGCCGCCATCGGAACATTGTAGGTTTTTCCATTTACAACGATCTCTCCTTCCTGCCCATGCAGTATAATATCTATTGCACGCTTTTGATTTTTAAGATAAACCGTTTTCGCCAGGGGCGGAAATGCGCCCTCAACCCCTTCGCCCTGGGGCATATGGCAGTTGGCACAACTTGTAGCATACACTTCTTCTCCGCGCTTCATACTTTGTTGAAGCGTATCTTTTTGCAGTGTACCCAGCCAGCTGGCTGAAGTAATTAATAAAGTGAACAGGCAAATGGTGCGTAGGGTATGTTTCATTTGAAGCATCAATTTTTATTTGCTAAAATACTTCAATTCCTCCACCTGTTGAGCTTGGCTGGTTCAAACTCTTTCAACTCATGAAGGATCTAAATAGGGTTTCTTGCCGTCCCTATTATAGAAACTCCTCCGGAATCTGGACGAACGGGGAAAAATCTATCCACACCAATGACTCCAAAAGAATTGTAAATCAGGCATCTGTAGCGATTGGTCGATTTCGTCGTCGTGATTTTTTGTAATACATCGAAATATTACGAGCTATCTGCCGTTTTAAATGTTATCCAAATCCTTATCCTCATGAAAAAGGCCCTCTGCCTCGCGGGATTAACATTCGCCTGTCTTTTACTTGTTACGAGTTTTGCTATTGCACAAACCAGCTGGACTGGCAATGCCAGTAATAACTGGAGTTCAAGCGGCAACTGGACCAGTGGCGTTCCAACAGCAACTACAGATGCAGTGATCGGTGACGCGAGTTTCACCGGTTCATACCAACCTTCGGTGAGTTCAGCGGCTTATTGCCGCAACCTGCAAATAGGCGGCACCAAGGCAAGTACCTTGAATGTGCTGAAAAATTTCACGATAACTGGTAGTTTAACTTTAAATAGTAACGGCACGCTTACGCATACACGCGGAACAATTACTGTTCAAAGTAACTGGACGAATAATGGCGCTTATTCAGCGCTGAACAACAACGCGATCGTGGCCTTTGGTGGCGTAGCAGCAACATTGGGCGGAACAACTGCAACCGTTTTTCGCAGGATGAAGATCAATGCCGGCAGTGTGGTTACACTTGCTTCTAATATCAGTTCCAGCGGCGGGTCGAATTATGTTTATGTATATGGCACGCTGAACCCGGGACAAACAACGCAATACAGTGTGACAGCATCCAGCGCCCTGACTGTATTTAGTGCGGGGATCCTAAAGGTCAATGCCGCCACGCTTGCAGCGAACTATGTTCCAACACCTGTTTTAAATGCAGGGAGCATTGTTGACTATTCATCTACTACATTAAATCAAACGGTTAGCGCGCTGACTTATTCCACGTTAAAGATCAGTGGTTCCACCACTAAGACACTGGGCGGAAGCTTAGCGGCTTTAAATTCAAGCACGGCGGCCAACGGAAATATTTATGTTACTTCCGGAACATTGGATCTTGCGAGTTTCACTGCCAACCGGGGTACAACAGTAGCCGGGGGAAACCTGAACGTATTAAATGGTGCAACTTTACGCATTGGGGGTACCAATACTTTCCCCACCAATTACGCTTCAATCGCATTAAGTCTTACAAGTACCACCGAGTACTACGGCACTACGCAAACAGTGGCTGCTCAGACCTATGGGAATTTGAAGTTATCCAGTTCGAGTGGTGTGGCGGCAAAGTCAGGCTCTGCCACCAATTTTACCATCAGTGGCAATTTGGTAACCACCATCGGTGCCGGAACGGGTGTAACTTTTACAGCTGGTTCGAATATCACCGTAAGTGGACACGATTCCATTGGTGTTTCTACAACATTTAGCGGTGGCGCTTTTGCGCATGTACTTGCGGGAAACTGGGTGAACGCGGGAACATTTACCGGCAGCACCAGTACGGTCACGATGACCGGCGCTGGTTCAACCATTTCGGGTGCCGGCACACAAAATTTTAATAACCTGAACATTGCAGCTTCAAATATGGTTGCAAGTTCTGCCACTATAAATATTTCTGGCAACTTCGCTACCACGGGTTCGGGAACCTTCACACAATCAAGTGGCACTATGACCTTGAGTGGAGCTTCAAAAACAATCAGTGGTTCCGGTATTTCCTTAAATACACTTTCGGTGAGTGGATCTGTGACAACGACAAGTTCGCTTACTATTTCGGGGGATATGATAACGGCCGGAACCTTGTCCGCGTCTGCAGGTTACATCACCTTAACAGGCGCAGCTAAATCTATTTCCGGCGCAGGCTCTACAGGTTTTTATGGTTTGCTTGTTCCCGGAACGATCACAACCTCAGCAAACATTTCCGTAGCAAGTGCGCTTGACGTAAGTGGAAGTATGACCGCTACCGCCGGTACCACCACGTTTACCGGTTCAGCGACACTGAATGGTACGGCTAATCTCTTCAATGTTACTTTGAATGCGACATCACTGGTTTTGTCTACCAACTCTATTCTGGGTATTTCAAATGCATTTACCATAACCGCCGGTACACTGAATGTTACCACGGCTATTCCAAATACCGTTTCATTCAATGGGGCGGGTGCACAAAACATTCCTGCTGCTACCTTCGATAGGTTAACACTGGCAAATGGCGGCACAAAAACGGCTATTGGAAACGTCAACACAAATGGCATTTTCACCATTAACAGTGGAGTTACATTCAACGCAGCCAGTTATACGCACTCCTTACAAAATAATTTCATAAACAACGGAAGTTTTACGCCAGGTGCCAGCATCATGTCGTTCACTGGTACTAAAGATGCGACCATAACGGGCCCAACAACTTTTAATGAACTTCGACTCAATAAGAGTTCCTCTGCAAACGTAATTTCTTTAACCAATAACGCGACTGCTGCGCTCGTGACCATGACCAGCGGGGTATTAAAAACAGGAGCTAACACACTCACAATCACGAATACACGCACTGGAAACGGTATCATTTTCGGAAACATTAAACGCACCCATGCTTATACTACCGGTGTTGCTTATGCTTTCGAAAGTCCCGACAACAGCATCACTTTTTCAAGCGTATCCTCCGTAACCACGATCACTGTTTCAGTGTCGCAGGCAACCATTGCCGATTTCCCATATGGTGCAGCGGTAAACCGTCTCTATAATATCACGGTGCCTGCGGGAACCTACACAGCAACGGTGCGCCTGCATTATACCGATGCGGAATTAAATGGCAACGATGAAGCATCTATGTTTCTCTGGAATTACAACGGTTCTGCCTGGGCAAACAAAACAAAATCTGCTAACAACACTACTTCTAATTATGTAGAACAGACAGGCCTCACCAACATTACGAACCGTTGGGGTTTTTCTGGTGAAGCAACCGTTTTGAGGTGGAGCGGGGCAGTGAGCTCCAGCTGGACTACGCCCGGCAACTGGACAGCCATACAGGGTGCCCCAGGCTCTATCCCTGGTGCATACGATGTGGTTCAAATCGGGCAGGGTGCGATTACTAATCAACCAACCATCTCCACTGCTGTAGCAGTAAAAAATATTGAATTCGGAAGTGTAGCTGCAGCGACTTTGACTCTTGGCTCCGGGGGGTCTTTATTAACCTCCGGAAATATCGGAGGAACCTGGACAACCAATGCAACTCATACCATTAGCGTAGGAGCCCAGTCACTAACCGTGAATGGTAGTATTGACCTGACGGATGGTACCACAGCCCATGCCATTAACCTGAATGCAAGCTCGGGAACCATCACCATTCATGAGTCCTTGGTACAAGGTGGGGGAGCGAATGTTACTCTATCAGGTAGCTCCGCGCTTCATATCGGCGAAGGGTTCATTTATTCAAGCGGCACTTTCTCGGCTGGAACAAGTACAGTTTATTACGACGGAAGCCAATACCAGCAGATTGGTGGAGTGAATTATTATAATCTTACCGTTACTAAATCAAATGGTATTGCTTCTATTGACAATGCCCTGGCGGTCGGCGGTAACATGACTGTAACCGGCGGAGTTTTAAATCTTAATGCGAATACCACCGTGGCAGGAAGCGTGGTCATCGGTTCCGGTGCAACCATTACTTTCAACGATGTGACAATGTCCATCGGTGGCGATCTTAACAACAGCGGAAACTTCATCCCGGGTAGCGGAACGATCTCCTTTACCGGTTCGGGGAACCAGCTGATCTCTTTAGCTACATTCAATAACATCATTATCAACAAACCATCAGGCGCAACCAATTTTACCGGTAGCATCGATGTTTACGGAAACTTTTCTATTCTTTCAGGCAATATCGACATCGGTTCCTATACAGCGAATCGTACTTCAGCCGGTGGGGTATTTACGTTGGCAGCAGGCACAAGTTTAACGGTTTCGGGCAGCTCTAATTTTCCATCCAACTATTCTTCTAATTTATTAGATGTTACCAGTACTGTAACTTACAATGGCACGGGTACGCAAGTTGTAAATGGGGTTGGCTATGGCAACCTTGTACTTAATAATGGCGGGTCGAACGCAAAAACACTGGCGGGACACACGAATGTAAATGGAAACCTTACGATCAACAGCGGGGCAACCTTAAGCGGTTCGGCCTATAATCTTTCACTAAGTGGTGATTGGACGAACAGTGGAACATTTGCGCCGTCAACCGGCGCGGTACTATTAATGGGGACAAGTAAAACTGTTACGGGTGCAACCACATTTAATAAACTCACTATTTACGGAACATATTCAGTTGCCGGCTCAAACATTATTTATAACGGTCTCGTAAATGTGATCGCCGGCGCTAGCTACAATGGCGGCAGCGGGGTTGGAACGGTTAATGGCGATTTGATCAACAGCGGTACCCTGATCAGTACGGGTACCACTACTTTCTCCGGAACAACTGTTCAAACGATACGGTTGTTAAGTCCGATCCAGTCAACAGCTGCAGGTATTATCAACTTTAACGGGACAGTTGCACCAATTTTGAATTCGACGGCAACACCACAATATGCAACAGTAAATATTAATAATACAGGCGGTGTAACTGCAAGTGTGAACTGGGGTGTAGCTATCGCATTTAATGTTGCGAGCGGTGCTACTTTCAATGGCGGCGTTTCTACCCATTATTTCCATGGCAGCTTTGTAAATAATGGAACTGTAACCAGTGCCGGTACGCTAAATTTTTCACCAACAACCGCTAAAACCTATACCATTGCCGGAACGGGTTTCAGTAGCACAGGTACGGTACGTTTTGGTGGTTCTGCTCCTATAGCGGTAACAGGTACCCCAACGTTGCTTACCGATGTTATTATTGCAAATACCAGCGGGGTAAGTCCGTCAAATAACTGGAACATCTCCGGCAATTTCACTATCAACAGCGACGCTGTTTTTAACGCAGGATCTTATTCCTACTCCGTTGGTGGTGATATGGAAAGTAATGGAACTTTGAATGGTGGAACCTCAACCTTTACCATGAACGGAACCGGCGTTGAAATATCCGGAAGCCCGAATACGACATTTTATAATTACACCGTAACAGGAACGGTAACGGCAAATGTGGATTTTAATGTTTCTAACAATTTTACCAATAATAACAGCTTTGATGCTTCTATCGGAAGCGTGGTGATGACAGGAAGTGGTCCCGGAATTATTGGTGGAACTGCAAGTCCTTTTATCCTGTCGCAGGCAGACATTGCTAAAACAGGCACTGCGACAGTGACCCTGGCCAATTCATTGGTAGACGTAATTAATCTCGACATAAGGAGCGGCGTGTTAAATGCCTCAACGTTTGGTATCACGCAGCACACAGAAGGTGGGTCGCTTTTTATCAAGAGTCTCGCAACACTGCAGATTGGAGGCACGAATAGTTTGCCAGCTTTTGATAGTTATGAAATTGATAGCCTAAGTACCGTTGAGTACAATGGCGGTATGCAGACAATCGCTTCACTTTCTTCATTCGGTAGCAACTATGGTAACCTGGTTATTTCTACCAGCGGTACTAAGTGGGCAAACGGAGCCCTCAAAATCTTAAACAATTTTACCCTGGCAAACGGCAGTTTTACTCCTGGTAGCTATATTGATACACTTTGTGGGAACTGGACGATGACAAGTGGATCATTGAACAGTTCTGGAACCACGCTGGTACTAACCGGCGGGGGTGCACAAACGCTCTCTTCCACCGGTGCCTTTAATAACATCACTGTTAATAAGGTTGCTGGTACAACAGATCTACTGACCAACATCTCAATGGCAGGGACGTTGACGATCACCAAGGGGATAATTAGTACCGGTGTTAATACGCTGGCACTTACGTCATCACTTGGAACAGTGACGGGCGCATCCCAGGCAACTGGTTGGGTTAATGGAAAAATTCAAAAATTCATTCCAATGGGTATGCCGGCACGCAGTTTCGAAGTTGGGGGCTCCACAATGTATTCCCCGGCTACCGTCACTTTTGCTTTTACTTCAAGCATTGGAAACCTAAGTGTTGGAGTCACCGACGGCGAGCACAGCGATATTGCGAATTCAGGTATTAACAACTTAAGAAATGTCAACAGGTATTTCAGTATGGTAAATACCGGTGTCAATTTTAGTACGGCTACAGTTGCATTGAATTGGGTGGCTGCAGATGTGGATGCAGGTTCAACTACAGCGAATTTCAAAGTGAAGAGTTTGAGTGGTGGTATCTGGACGCTAAATTCCGTCGCGTCACCACTGGCAACTTCTATACAGGCTACATCGGTTGCAAGCTTTGGTGATTTTGTTATTGGCGAAGCCATTGTCGGTTCAAGCTGGACGGGCAATTCATCAACTGCCTGGAATACAGCAGGCAACTGGAGTGCCGGTGTTCCAACAGCATCAACCAATATTACCGTGCCCGGTGGGCGTACTAATTATCCAATTATTACAACGGCCGTTTCCGGCCTGAATGTTACTATCAATAGCGGCGCCACCATCACTGTGACGGGCGGTGTGCTCTCCATCTATGGGGTTACTACCAACAGTGGAAAGATCATTGCGACACTTGGCGGAGTTTCATTTGTTGGCAACACCGCACAACAAATTCCTGCTGCCTTGTTTCAAAACAATACGGTGAAAGACCTTGTGATCAATAACCCGGCAGGGGTTACCATCAACGACACATTGGGTGTTTCCGGTGTGCTGACACTTAGTTCGGGCCAATTAAGCACCGGCGGCCATCTTACATTATTGTCTTCTGCTGACGGTACAGCAAGGGTTGCGCAAATTACGGGAGGCAGCATTTCTGGTAACGTAACCGTGGAACGATATAATTCCAATCACAGGGCGTGGAAATTGCTTACGCTGCCGTTGCATCATTCCAATAGTATTTTTAACTCGTGGCAAAATAGTGGCGTGTACACTCCAGGAAAAGGCACTTTTATAAGTGGTCCTTCACCAGATCCTCTCTTAAACGGACTGGACTACAGTGGCCTCAACAATGTGTCAATGAAAACCTTTAACGCGGCAACGCAGGCTTTCGGGGACATTTCGAATACCCAGGTTACATCTTTGTCTGGAAACATCAAAGACAGTTCCGATAATATTGGTTATTTCATTTTCATAAGGGGTGACAGAAATACTTCGAACTTATCTCCTGGTTCCAGCAACGCTACCACGCTTAGTGGTACCGGGAAACTGCAAACAGGCGCACAATATTTCCCGGCATCACCAGTGATGAATGGCTATACGCTGATAGGAAATCCCTACGCTTCACCAATTGATTTCAACCTGTTAGCAAAAACTAACCTGGTTAATAGATTCTTTGTGTGGGATCCGTCTCTAAACCAGGTGGGCGGTTACGTCGCCGTGGATGACATTGCAACTCCCGGAGTTTATACCGCTTCGCCGAGTAGCGCTCAAACGCAGGTGATTCAGTCAGGCCAGGCTTTCTTCGTTGTTACTCAAAATAATGGTGCGGCATCAATAGGGTTTAACGAAAGCAGCAAATCTGCCAGCAGCAGTAACTCAATGTTCCGTCCGGTTTCCGGTTCATCTGTCGTAAGTTCCTTTAGAACGGACTTGTTTTTGGACAATGCCGGTTCAACCAGCCTTGCCGATGGAGCACTGGTACAATTCAAGAATGAGTTTAGTGCTGGTGTAAACTACCAGGACGCAGATAAGTTTGGTAATGTAAACGAGACCATCGGAATGTTACGCAGTGGCAGATTACTTGCTATTGAGCGTAAACCACCACCTACAGTTAACGATACCCTTTTCTTCAAACTAACCAAGACGACTGCACGCAAATATCAATTTGTTTTTACGGCTGAAAACATGGATACAACCGGTTTGAGCGCATACCTGGAAGACAGCTATACAAAGACCCAGCAACCACTCAATCTTGTTGGTACCAGTAAAGTCAGTTTCACTGTTATTAACAACGCTGCTTCTATGGCCGCAAATAGGTTCAGGGTCGTTTTCAAAATGGCAAATGTGTTGCCTGTAACCTACACCAGTGTTAAAGCAAAAAAGCAAAACCAGCATGTCGCTGTTGAATGGAAGGTTGAGCACCAGGAAAATATTAAGGAGTACCAGGTAGAACGTTCTGCGGATGGAAGCAGCTTTGCAAAGGTGCATACTGCCCTGCCAGTAGCTACACCAGTAAGTACTTATTCGTGGTTGGATGAAAGTCCTGTAAACGGATCGAATTTTTATCGCATCCGGAATGTTGACCGGGATGGAAAAGTACAGTACAGTAATGTTGTCGAAGTAACAATGGCAAGTGAAAGCCCGGCATTCAGCGTGTATCCTAACCCGGTAGTAGACAACACCATCGGACTAAAAATAAGTAACCTGTCAAAAGGTACCTACCACCTGAATTTGATCAACATGGCCGGCCAGGTATTGTTTACCAAAACAATTCAGCACGTTGGTGGAAGTAACTTACAGAAAATAGCGACGGGTGTGCAGCTTAGCACAGGCATGTACCAGTTGGAAATATTGGATGCCGCCGCCGCGAAAATCGTATTGCAGGTTCATGTAGGTAAATAAGCAATTAGTGGGCAACAAGTATTTCCCCCGCGCTCATAGCGGCTTACTTAGAATGTTGGCCGCCATTATCGCAAACCTTTGAAAAAGCTAAACAACTATGATAATTTACGGAAGTAAGACAAAACAACTCGCAAAAGAAGTCTTGATTGACAAGTGCCCTAACTGTGGAACACAAAGCAATGTTGAACTCTATGTTTTTCAAAAGTATGCCCATGTTTTTTGGATACCATTTTTCCCTTTTGGCAAGACAGCTATAAGCCAGTGCGATCATTGTAAGCAAGTATTGAAACCCAAAGAAATGCCCGCTTCCCTAACAACTGCTTATGAAAATTTAAAAGCACAAACCAAAACACCAATATGGACTTTCTCCGGCTTAGCATTAGTTGCCGTTCTTATAACTGCCGGAATATTGAACGACAAAAAAAATGATGAGAAAAATGCAAAACTGGTGTTGGCTCCACAAAGTGGTGACATATTTGAGATCAAAACCGAGGATAATCAATACACGCTTTACAAGGTAGAAAATATCGATGGAGACTCCGCCTTTATTAGAATCAATCAATTTGAGTCAAACAAAATTTCGGGGCTTGCTGAGTTGAGAAGAAAAGGGGAAAGTGCTTACTCCGAAGATGTATTTCCATTATCTAAAACAGAACTGAAACAAATGCTGGAAAAAGGAGAGATTTTAGATATTGAAAGAAAATAACTTCGGCCAACATGCATAGCCAAAATTGGGGCGGGCAATGAGAACTTTAGCAGCGGCAAACTTACAAGTTTAGTTTTGGGACAGCACTCGGTCCAGGATCATTTCGTTACTCTCATCATTACAATTCAATTTGACATCGCAGCTGTTCAGACTTGTTTCAAATCTCGCAACTTCGGCTATGCAAAAATGCAGGAAGTGATTAAGATTGGTGAGCTTTTATTGCTTTTTTTATGCTGCGGTGTTTCTTGATGAGGGTCAGCGCTTCCGCGTTGGAAATGCCTAACTCCTGCGTCAGCATGATCACCGCACGGTTCCATAATTTATTGTTTGACAGCTTCATCTCGATCATCTTATTCCCTTTCACCTTTCCCAGCTGTATCATCAGCGTAGTGGAGATCATGTTCAGGGCTAACTTCTGAGCAGTTCCCGCTTTCATGCGGGTACTGCCTGTTACGAATTCAGGGCCGGTTTCTAACTCAACAGGGTACTGCGCCGCTGCCGCAATACTACTGCCCGTATTACAGACAATGCAACCTGAGCTAACACCCCGTTCCCTCGCGGCAAGCAAGCCACCCAACACATATGGGGTTTCACCGGAAGCGGCAATTCCAATCAAAAAATCTTTATCGGAAATCTTGTGAGCTGTTAAGGCTTCCCAGGCCTGGTTAACATCGTCCTCTGCATATTCCACTGCATTTCGAAGCGCATGATCACCGCCTGCAATGATGGCGATAACGATGTTTTGTGTGACACCATAGGTTGGTGGAATTTCCGAAGCGTCTAATACTCCAAGCCGGCCACTGGTTCCGGCACCGATATAAAACAGTCGACCTTCAGCCTGCATTTTTGGTAGTGCGGCCGAGATCAGTTGTTCAATTTGCGGTAGTGCTTTTTTTACAATTTTTGCAATTGTATGATCCTCTTTATTGATGTCGGATATCAATTGTTTGATCGATTTGGTTTCCAAATGATCATAGTTCGATGGAGATTCAGTTGTCTTTTTTGACGTCATACTTAAAAGATTTCAACGGTGATCGAAGCAAGTCATCCGCTTTAATATAAAAAGGCGCACTTGTAAATATTTTTATAGCGTTGGGTTGTGCATTCCAGGGCTGATTACCTCGTTTGTTTTTCACTTTCGTCTTGCGTGCATAGAGTAAAGCGCAGTCAAAAGCGATGCAAGCAGTACATTACGTTACAAAGGAAAACTTATTTTCCCCATGGATACAAAAGGAATTCCTGTTTTGCCATCGCCCACGCGTATCTGTCCGCCAGCTACACATTCATTCGCGAGGATCGCAAACAAGACCGCTTCCTTAGCATCCGGATCAATGGCTAATTGGTCAGTCGTGCGAAATAAAAAACCGGGAAGTTGATCCTGTATGTTTTCCATCAGGAGCGGGTTGTGCATACCGCCGCCGCTTGTATAAATAATGACATTTTCCAATTCATCCGCATTCTTTTTGATGGCGTTAACGATGGTGTCTGCGGAAAAACGATTGAGCGTAGCCATCATATCTTCGTGTTGAAGCGGGCCGGTTCCCGAAAGCACCCGGGCCCGCTCAAGGTAAGCCGCATTAAATAATTCGGGGCCTGTTGTCTTTGGAAATCCCATTTTAAAAAAGCTGTTTTCCTTCAGGCTTGCCAACAATCCTTCGTTCACTTTTCCTGCACTTGCAATCTTTGCCCCTTGATCAAAATATTTGCCGGGAAAATGTGCCTGCACATATGCATCCATCAGCGTGTTGCCGGTACCGGTATCAGAACTGAATACCCTAACCGCATCAAGATCACCTGGAAGAAATGTAAAATTGGCGATCCCCCCGATGTTCAACATAATTCGGTTTTCGCCAGCCTTGCTGAAAATGAGGTAGTCACCATATACGGCGAGAGGAGCACCTTCTCCGCCGGCCGCGATGTGCTTCTGGCGAAAATCACTGATGGTAATGATACCCGTATTGAAGGCTATGTGATCACCGTCGCCAATCTGCAAAGTTGCATTGGAAAACGTGGGTTGCTTATGCAAAAATTTTGGCGCATGGTAAATGGTTTGGCCATGGCTTGCAATGAGATCCACAGCAGCCGGGGCGACTTTCCATTTCTTCAGGCAGGCTGAAATGATGTTGGCATGTTGAAGTGCTATCCAACTGTTGAGCAAGCACACTTTTTCAAGGTCTGCATCACGCCGGGAGAAAACTGATTTTACTTCTTTCTTGAAAGCATCATCGTAAGGAACTGTTTCAAAGTTGATTATCTCAAGCTTGGTATCAATCCCTGCGCCGGAACATTTACACAGCGCAACATCCAACCCATCAACCGAAGTGCCGCTCATCAATCCAACAATCAATCTTGCTGGCTTCGACGCTATTTCGAAAAGGCGGGTAATATTTGCGTTCATATCCTTTTGCAGTTTTATGCAACCATTCAAATAAAAAACTGCACAAAGATGCAATTATTATTTTAAGATTTACAAGGAATTGCGTATTTATGCAGCCTAATCCCCAAAACAATGCTTAAGAAAGAACGCCAGGCTTTTATTATGCATGAAATTGACATTCATAATAAGGTGTTGTCGTCCGATTTGTCTCTCCAACTGAATGTTTCCGAAGACACCATTCGTCGCGACCTGCAAGAGCTCGACGATACCGGCATACTTACAAAGGTTCACGGCGGCGCTCTTTCAAAATCGTTTCATTTTACGCTTAAGAACAACATCGTCTATTCCCAGTCGGAAAAAAAAAGCATTGCATTAAAGGCCAAGGCGTTGATCAGTGACGGCATGTTTATCCTGCTTTCAGGCGGCACTACCATCATTGAATTGATCAAATCATTGTCGCCGGATTTACGGGCCACGTTCTTTACAGTTAGCATTCCAAGTGCGCTCGAACTATTGGATCACCCGAATGCCGAAGTGATTTTTATTGGAAATAAACTGCTGAAAAATTCACAGATGTCAGTTGGTGCAGAAGTGGTTCAACGCCTAAGTGAAATCAAGTTTGATCTCTGTTTTCTTGGAACTAACAGTATAGATGCCGAGCAGGGGCTCACAGACCTTGACCTGGAGGTCATTGAAGTAAAGAGAGCGATGATCGCAAGCTCGGCGAAAGTGATTTCTCTTTCTATTTCGAAAAAACTCAATACAGTACAGCGCATGAAGGTTTGTAACATTGAAGAAGTTGACATTTTGATTACCGAGCTTGATCCCCAGGATCATTTGTTACAACCATTTCTTGCCAAAGGATTAACCATCATCTAAACATTCAAAAAAATAAAAAACTTTATTATGGCATTAAAGCAAGTTCGCCTTCCAGGCAAGACAAAAAAGCTGGCGTTGCTGCTGGTCCTGAATCTGCTGATGGCTTTTTCCTTTGCCCAGGTTACCATCAGCGGGAAAGTAACGGGGAATAACAACGAGGGTATTGCCGGCATTTCGGTAGCGGTACAGGGCACCAGTTATGGAGCCGGCACCGGCACAGACGGGATGTATAAATTTTCCGCGGCTTTGCAACCCGGCTCATACCTACTCGTATTTTCCGGTGTAGGTTTTCAAACACAGGAACGGGCACTAACGGTAACGAGCAGCAGCGATTATACCGTCGACATTCAACTAAGCGAACAGATTTCTGATCTTGATGAAGTTGTTGTAACCGGAACTTCCGCAGGCACAACGCGCCGGCAATTAGGAAGCTATGTAAGTACAGTTAAAGCTGAAGATCTTACCAAAGGTGCTACCGGTAATGTGCTGGCGGCGTTGCAGGGTAAAACTGCAGGAGCCCAGATATCACAAAACTCAGGCGATCCCGCCGGTGGTATTTCCGTTCGGCTTAGAGGTATCAGTTCCATTTCTTCTTCTTCAGAACCACTCTACATTGTAGATGGTGTTATTGTAAACAACGCTACCAACAGGGTTACCAATACTTCAGGCAATTATGATGGCGGAAACTTTGTGGGTGCTATCGGGCAAAGCCGGATGGTAGACATTAATCCTGCAGATATCGAACGAATTGAAGTATTAAATGGTGCAGCGGCTGCAGCGATCTATGGTAGTCGGGCAAACGCAGGTGTGATCCAGATCTTCACAAAAAAAGGAAAGATAGGTGCACCACAGTTGAGTTTTTCAACCAGCCTTACCCGGAGCAGTTTGCGTAAACGGATTGAGGTGAACCAGGCGCCGGTGAAGTTTGGCGGATCACCCGACCTGCAAACGCAGGATATCTTAACGCCGACTCTGACAACAACGACACCCGTTACCCGGTATGATTACCAGGACGATATTTTTAGATCCGCAACCGGAACAGATAATACCTTATCTGTTAACGGCGGAACGGATAAGACAAAATACTACGCTTCCGGTTCCTATTTCCGCAACCAGGGTATTGTGCGTAACACCGACTTCCAGCGTTACAGTTTTCGCCTGAATGTTGACCAAACCTTGACTGATTGGGCAAATTTCAATATGGGTCTAAATTACGTGAACAGTGGGGCCAATGAGAAGCCTGATGGGAACTCGTTTTTCTCGCCGATGAACTCTGTTACAATCATTGGAAACTTTCATGATATCAATCTTCGTGACGCAAATGGAAATCTGAAGGCAGTTGGAGAACGTGGCCGGGTGAATCCCATTTCTGTGATCGACGAGATCAAACAAAAGCAAAGTACCATCCGCGTTTTGGCAAATGCCGGTTTGAAATTAAAACCTTTCCGGAATTTTACGCTTGATTACACCTTGGGTATAGATAACTACTCTCAGCTGGGAACAACCTTGATACCGCCTTTCAGCTATAATGTTGGTGATGGATTTTACGGTGGTGGAATTTCCCTCGACGCTGCCAGGAACGGCTACGCGAGCACAGCATCGAACAATTTTTTTGCGATCAACCATGATGTGAATGCGACGTATACTGCCGAGCTTTCAAAATCGATCAGTTCAACGACGCAGGTTGGTTTTTCCCAGCAATATGAAAAAAACAACTACATCCTTCTGCAGGGAAGGGGCCTTGCTCCGCTCGTACAAACAGTAAATGCTGCGGCAACGATTTTGCCGGGAGTGGACGAACGTAGCGAAGTAAGCATCTCAGGTGTATTTCTACAACAGAACTTTAAATACCGCAATCAATTCTTTTTGACCGGGGCCATTCGGGTCGACGGATCGAGTGTTTTTGGTGAAAATCAACGCAGCCAGAAATATTTAAAAGGAAGTGCGAGTTATGTCATCTCCGGAGCAGACTTTTGGAAAGACCTTGCAGTCGCCAACTGGTGGAATGTTTTAAAACTACGTGTTGCGTATGGCGAAAGCGGCAACCTGACGGGCATTGGAGCCTATGCGAGGTTTAATACATATTCCCCTTCAGCATATGTTGGAAGAAGTGCTTTGAACGGCAGTACGGTTCTGGCCAATACTGATATTAAGCCCGAGCGCCAGGAGGAAATTGAATTTGGTGCAGATATGGCCTTCCTGGATAACCGGCTCAATTTTACTGTGAACGTGTATAACAAAAAAGTGAATGACCTGTTGATCAACCGCGTATTTGCACCAACGTCCGGGTTTAGCAGCTTCCTGAATAACCTCGGATCGCTGGAAAACAAAGGTTTCGAACTCATGCTGGGAGGTACCCCCATCAAGGGAAAGGATTTTACCTGGGAGATCAATGGTATTTTCAACCACAACAGGAACAAAGCCCTGAATATTGGGCAGGCGCTCACGTTATTTAGCACAAATGCCGGAGCACCTGTTGCTCTTTTACAAGATCACCCGATCGGTGTGTTTTATGGAACTTATTTTGCGACAGACGCCGCCGGCAGCTGGTTGAAAAATCCATCTGGCATCCTCTTAACGGAACGCGGAACTCAAAATGGTCCTTTAAATGTGACAACAGGTAGGGACGCAAACGGTTTGCCAACCGGGACTGTTTTAAGAAAGATCATCGGTGATCCAAACCCGGATTACACCGCAACCCTCACCAACGAATTCAGCTATCGTCAATTCGGCTTACGCGTTCAGGTTGACGCGGTGAGGGGAGGAGATGTGTTCAACGCCGACTGGCGTACCCGCCAGGGAGTTGGTAATGGAAAAGTCGCAGAGCAGGAGCACCTTGGCCAGGTGCCACGTGGTTACGTGAGCGGTGCATACGCAGTGGAGGAATGGCGGGTAGACGATGGCTCGTTTACGAAACTTCGCGAGGTGTCCCTTAGTTATCGTGTGGGTAAGATCAACAAGTTTTTAAGTGACCTAACAGTGATGGTTAGCGGCCGAAATCTCTATAGCTGGGATAATTATAAAGGATATGATCCTGAAGTAAATGCTGCAGGACAAAGCACCTTGCTGCGTGGTATCGATTTTGGTGCAGTGCCTATTCCAAGAACCTTCAGCTTATCATTACAGGCAAAATTTTAAATCCTAAAAAAAGAGTTATGAAATCATATATCAATATTTGTATCTGTTCTCTCGTCCTTGTGATGGTGATAGGAGTTAGCGGATGTAAGAAGGATTTTGTTAATCCCAATTCCGCACCGGAAGACCAGGTTTTTACTTCAGCCCGGGGCATGACGGCAGCTGCAATAGGTCTGCAAAGAACCTACGCCTTCTCGAGGGCAGGCTCGGTTTACAACATGGTTACGGCCAACGGATTTGTGACCAATGAACTTACCTTGCTCAACCCGGGTAACATCCCCGAGCTGCAATTGAGCACCGGCGGAGCGACAGTTGACGGTACCAATTCCATTCTTTCAAATATCTGGGCAAATGCAAGCAAGATCATGTTTGATGCGGACCGGATCATTGCTGCCGCGCCCGCGCTTGCGGACAAAGCTTATGCAAGCGGCCTGATCGGCTACGCATCGATTTATAAAGCATTGGCACTTGGTAGTATCGCCATGTATTGGGATAAAGTACCGGATACGGTCGGCATAAATGTAAACTTCAGTGACCGCTCGCAAGGGTTTGCCCGGGCGATCGCCACAATCGACAGGGCGTTGAACGTGATTACTGCTACACCAATAAGTACTTCGTTTGCTGGCAACATTCCTCCAGGAACGGATATCCTAAATACTTTGTACGCCCTGAAAGCCAGGTATGCGCTATTTGCGGGTAATTATCCGGAGGCACTGGCAGCTGCGAACATGGTGGATCTTACAAAGAGAAGTACAATGAATTTTGATGCCGTAAGTATCAACCCGATCTTTGAAACGGCCACCTCCACCAATAATGTTTTTCAACCAATTGATTCCACGTTTGGTTTACCAATTGGAGTGCGACCAACAGCAACGGATAAGCGCATTCAATTTTATACCAGCCTCAATACGGCAGTTGCACCAAGATATCGTGTGGCAGGTTTTGGCGCAACATCAACAATACCGTGGCCATATTACCTGCCGGGCGAGATGACGCTGATCAAAGCTGAGGCTTATGTAAGGCAGGCTGCTCCTGATCTGGCGAATGCTGTGGTAGAGTTGAATAAAGTCATCACCAAAAAAGCCGCTGCTGATCCGTTTGGTATTGGTGCTGATGAACCAGCTTACGCAGGTCCACTTACAGCGACCGCGATCCTGGATGAAATTTATCGCCAGCGCAGTATAGAGCTGTTCATGAGTGGCCTTAAACTCGAGGATATGCGCAGGTTTCAACGACCGGTTGCGGAAAGAAAGCGTAGTTTCTTCCCATACCCTTTCCGGGAACGCGACAATAATCCGAACACGCCACTCGATCCTCCATTTTAAATTTTATCAAATATCTTTTTTCAAAAAGGCTGTCCTATGACAGCCTTTTCTTTTGCCATTTGCTTCCACTTTGTGTCTCAAGTTTTATATGTGTACATCTGGTTTTAAAAAACTAAATTAGTGGCACTTCGACGATTGAAGGCATGTGATTCATTTTAATGTACAAACAGTAATTGCATGATAATTGAGCCGGGAAATATTTTATTTATAGGATCACTGTTATTGTTGATCAGCATCATTGCCGGCAAAACAACCAGCAAACTCGGCGTTCCTACGCTGATATTTTTTTTGATTGTTGGAATACTGGCAGGCTCAGAAGGCATTGGTGGAATTCATTTTGAAAATACCCGGTTGGCGCAGCTCATTGGCATTGTTGCCCTCAACTTCATACTTTTTTCTGGTGGTCTGGATACAAATTGGAAAGTAATCAAGCCAGTATTGTGGCGTGGGATGATGTTGAGTACAAGTGGTGTTTTTTTAACCGCTTTTTCAGTTGGGATTTTTGTTCACCTTGTCCTTGGTTTCACGCTGGCCGAAGGTTTTCTGCTTGGCGCCATCGTTTCAGCAACGGATGCGGCAGCTGTGTTTTCTATCCTCCGCAATAAAGGCATTGGATTGAAAGGGTATCTGCGCCCGGTGCTCGAACTGGAAAGTGGCAGCAATGATCCCATGGCTTATTTCTTAACCATTTCTCTTACGTCTGTTGTTGCGTCAGGGCAGGTTGATCTGCAACACCTGGTATTTGATTTTTTCAAAGAATTTTTGATCGGCGGTGCGCTCGGCTACCTGATGGGTAAGGGCAGTGTCTGGCTGATTAATAATATCAAACTCGAAACCGAAGGGCTTTACCCGGTATTGACACTGGCTCTTGCAATGCTTACATATTCTGCAACACATTTCGTTGGGGGAAATGGATTTCTCGCCATTTATATTTCTGCGGTGATCCTCGGAAACAGCAATTTTATTCACAAGCGAAGCCTGATACAATTTTATGACGGGCAGGCCTGGCTGATGCAAATCATCCTATTTCTTACCCTTGGGCTGTTGGTTTTTCCTTCCAAGATATTACCGATCGTCGGAGCAGGATTGCTCATCTCCCTTTTTCTTATTGTGGTTGCGAGGCCGATTGGCGTATTTGTCAGCCTGATGTTTTTCAAATCAAATTTTAGGAGCAAGCTCTTTATCTCCTGGGTAGGCTTAAGAGGAGGAGTTCCCATCGTGTTTGCTACCTACCCGCTAATTGCTGGTATTGAGAAGGCTGAAACGATATTTAACCTGGTTTTTTTTATTTCTGTTACTTCAGTGCTGTTGCAGGGAACCACCCTCGCATATGTAGCTAAGCTGCTTCACCTTGATCTTCCCGTCAAAGCAAAGCGCCGAACAGACTTCGAGATAGCAGATAATGCGAAACGGGAAAAAGTACAGATTTTGATCGACCCGGGAAATCCTGCCGTCGGAAGAATGATCGTGCAGCTCGGTTTCCCAAAAGCTGCCCAGATCATGACGATCAAAAGAGATCAAAACTATATCATACCGGTTGGTTCAACCCAGGTCAGGGAGAATGACAAGTTGTTTATTCTTGCCGAAGATAAAAACACGGTGCAATTGGTCTACGATAGTTTGCATCTCGATCGCCCCAATTCCACAATTGGGTAAATCCGCCACAACTTCATTTTTAAGGTTAACTGTGAAGGCGTAAAAGTTTATAAATTTTTGTTCAACGCGAACTCAACATCAGTCAGCCTTATTATGAAAAAATAATATTAGAGAAAAATCTATTTTTTCTGAAAATAATTCTTTGGTATACTTTTTGAAAAATATGGCTCAATTAGTTTGTTTTCAGGTTGATTACTAATGAGTAGAGGGGTATATAAGTTTTGTTTTTCTAAATAAGATATATATATTTGTCTCCTCAAACGGTACAAAAAGTTAGAAAGAATTATTTAAAATTTCCAGCTTATTACCTCTAGGTACCATTATCTTAGAATAGAAACCAGCAAATTCATTATCCTCAGCTGAATACCTCAAAAGCGAATTGTTTCTTTTTTCCTTTGCTATAACGATTGGTTTACATTATCGATTTTAGTTGAGTGTTCTATTGCTCAACAACAGATTTTTGTCGATATTCTGTAATTCCATGGACGTTTTTTACAGGTAGGAATTTTATGAAAAATCGTCGTCTCTCCCGATTTTGATAGGAAGACACATTAGATTATTCTATTCCGGCAAACATTTAAATAGAGCTTTATGAGCGTTCCATCAAAGAATTGGTACATTTTGTACACAAAGGCAGGTCTTGAGAAAAAAGTCGCTAATACCCTGTCACGCAAGAACATTGTTAATTATTTTCCTATCAAGCGCCTGTGGAATGGCAGAAGAAAACTGGTAACAGAACCTTTGTTCAGTTCCTATGTGTTTGTTCAAATGGAAGATAGCAAATTACAACAGGTACGAGGTGTGGACGGCGTAATCAATTTTGCATATTGGTTGGGTAAACCCGCCTTGGTTCATGAGGAGGAAATCGATATCATGAAGCGTTTTTTGAACGAATATTCTTCCATCAAAGTTGAAAAGATTCCTTTTAATGTAAATGGATCAGTTCGGGTAATTGGCTCCCCGGTTTTAGAACAGAAGGGCCAGGTTATTTCGCTAAAGAATAATACAGTTAAGATCGTGTTGCCGTCAATCGGTTACATTCTTATAGCTGAGCTTGAAAAATCAAATGTTGAGGTGATCACTTCGAAAAAGCAATCATTTGGCATTTTAGAAAAGTTTCAACTCGCTATTTCATAGTCCTAAATCAGAATTATACCACAAGAATATTACAATTTTCACATGCTTGTGTGAAGCTTACCACTCACAGTTACATGCATTTCATAAATCAGCGTTGAGCGCATCGGTTCATCTGCACAAAACTATTGTGCACGATAGGCTATGCGTGGGAATTCTATTTATTAAAAAGCAATGTAAAGTGCAGTTTTACGTTTAAGCTATTCTCCAGTGGTGTTTTGCTGTTTTAGTTTGGGTTTTAGATTCAAATGCATGGTGCTTTAAAAAAAATAAATTTACTTGCATCGAATTTTATGGCTCAGCTAAATGGGTTAATCAAACTATATCAAAAAGACGTATAAGTCAAACCAATTATGAATAGATTAAACTTGTTTTTCAACCTGAGCGCAGTTATTATTTGTTTCTGTCTCATTTCTTCTTGTAAAACCACGCGTAATACCACGAAAGAAGATTTTTTATATTTTCAAAACGGATTAGATAGTCTAAAAAAGATCCAGGTGAAGGAGCCTACCATACACACATATGATATGCTCTCTGTTACAGTGAATAGTGCGAGCCCCATCCAGGAGCAATTGGCACCTTTCAATCCTGCCGATAAAACCGCCGGATATCTTGTAAATTCTGATGGGAACATCGAAATGCCTGTTATCGGGCCAGTGAAAGCTGTTGGTTTAACGCAGGCCCAGTTACAAACTGTTTTAACTGAAAAAATTGCAAGCTACGTAAAGGATCCTCATGTAACTGTTCATTTCATGCAATTCAAAGTGAATGTATTGGGAGAAGTTAAGTCGCCTGGTTCCAAAGTGTTCCAGGTTGATAGAGTTACCATACTGGACGCAATCAGTGAAGCTGGAGATCTTACAGACCTCGGCAAAAGAGAAGATGTGGCTGTTATTCGTGAAGAGCCATCAGGTAGAAAAATATATAAGGTTGACCTCCGAAGCGGCTCTCTTTTCCAATCACCGGCGTATTTGTTACAATCAAATGATGTCCTGTACGTAGGTGCAAATGAACAGAAATTTCGCGATCTAAAAAGTAACACCAACAACACCACCCTCCGCAGCCTTCAAATTTTCGGAACTATCTTGGGCTTGTTTTCGAGTATAGTATTTGCAATTAATGCTTTTAAAAACTAGGTATATGGAAGACATGGATAATGAGCTTTTAGGAGAGTCTGCAAGTAAAAAAACGAGTCCCACAATAAAAGATTTAGCAAGAAAATATTTTTCCTTCTGGCCTTTGTTTATTATTTCCATGGCAGTTTTTGTCGGAGGTGCTTTTCTTTACTTACGGCGGGCAACACCAAAATATGCAGCCACGGCACTGATAATGGTAAAAGGAGAGAAGAAGAGTTACCAAAGTGATGATCTGATTGCCAGCGCACTCACGGCCAGCCGTAGCAGCAATATGGAGAATGAGCTTCAATTAATGAAGTCTATCGGCCTTATGGAACGAGTTGTAATTGAGAACCAGTTCAACATTTCCTATTATATCATCGGACGTATTAAAACGACTGATCTTTACCTGGAAGCTCCATTTAGATTTATTGTACAGAAGGTTGAAGATAGTAGCCGGGGACTTACTCTTATTGTAAAGGATCTAACAACCTCCGGAGCGGTAATGCAGTTTGGACCCGAAAAGGCGAGGATCGTCCAAAAAATTCTATGGAACACACCTTACGTGATCGATGGAAAACAATTTGTGCTAGCGCCCCGCGGTAAAGACATAGCGGGTAGCGGTGATTACATGACGATCTGGAGCCCGGTTTCAAACACTGCAGCAAACATTGCAGGAAGTCTTTCCATTGACTGGCTCGATAAGAAAACTTCCATCATCAAACTTGGCCTTATAACGGAGAATGTGCAGCGTGGAAAAGATATTTTAAACGCGCTAGCCAAGGAATATGATCGCTCCGACCTGGAAGAAAAGAACATCGCTTCCCGTAATACGATTCGATTCATTGACGACCGGCTTGAAATTGTGTCAAATGAACTTAGTGGTGTGGAAGGACACCTTGAAAATTACCAGGGTCAAAACCAGATCATCAATGTTGAAAGCCAATCCGGCGAAGCCTTTGGAAATTCAAATAGCGTTTCAAAAGATATTCTCAATCTTAACATACAGAAAGGTGTAGTTCAGCAGATACAAGGATATTTCAACAACCCTGAAAGCGCGGGAAAATTAGTTCCGTCCAGTCTTGGAATCCAGGATCCTACCTTGGGATCATTAATTGCCAAGTACAACGAACTTGCGATGGAAAGGGAACGGAAAAAGCCCCAGTTAGCTGCGAACAGTTTAATTCTGAAAGACCTGGAAAGCCAGATCAACGATGTTAGGGGTAGTGTGCTTGAAAATCTTCAGAATATCAACAAAAACTTAAACCTCCAGCAAGGTAGCCTTGAGCAGAAAAACAGTCAATACAGATCATTTTTGAGTTCCTTACCCAGGAAAGAAAGAGTGATGCAGGAAATAAAAAGAAAGCAAAGCATTACTGAAGGGCTTTACCTGTACTTATTGCAAAAACGCGAGGAATCCTCCATATCAGCAGGAGCAGAAAATGTTTCAGTTTATAAGCAGATCGACAAAGCCAGTGGTTATGGACCGGTTGAGCCTAATTCAACGAATGTCATGATCATGGCCGTACTTTTCGGTTTGTTGTTACCTGTAGGTTTTATTGTAATTGGTGAAAAAATCAATGATAAGATCACTGGCCGGGATGATGTGACGAGCAAACTGGCGGTGCCGGTTTATGGGGAAATAGGCCACCTTCCAAAAAAGAACGCTGGTGGAATTGTTGTTTTGAATCGCGATTTGGTAGGAGAGCAATTTCGTTTGATCCGTACCAATCTGGCTTTGATTGAGAAAAACAGGACCAAGCAAGTCATTCTGATTACCTCCTCCGGAATAAACGAAGGAAAGTCCATGGTCAGTTTGAACCTCGCGGCTGCCTTAGCAATACCTGGCAAAAAAGTTGCTCTCCTGGAATTCGATATGCGTAAACCGGGCATTAGTAAGAATTTGGGATATTATGATAACCTAAAAGGTCTTTCCAATTATCTTTCTGGTGAGACCAAAGAGCTTTCTGAAATTTACCAGGTTTCAGAAGAAGTGGAGACACTGCATATCTATCCTGCTGGTGACATTCCAGACAATCCTGCCGATCTTCTCTTAAGCGAAAACGTAACTACGCTTTTTGATCTATTGAAAAGGCGGTATGATTATGTGGTAGTAGATACACCGCCGGTTGCACTTGTGAGCGACGCCTTCATTTTGAACAAGTTTTGTGACACCTCTTTGTTCGTTATACGCCAACGTCATACGCCGAAAAAACAACTCGACTATATCCAGGATATTGCGGAAAATAATCGATTAAATCATTTGGGATTGATCATAAATGACCTGAAAACAGGTGCCAAATATGGCAACGCTTATGGTTCTTCTCAACCGTATAACTATGTATACGGACAAGAAGCTAAAAAAGGCCTTTGGAGAAGATTCTCACCTTTTTCAGATAGGGCATAATTCATTCATTTTTTAGCAAGTTTGCAGGATTGCGTCCCAGTAGTGAAACTTTACAACATACTCCCATACCGAACAATCCTGTTGACTTCCAGGTTTTGGATATCCAGGTTTTGGGAAAGCAATCCGTTACCTTCCAGAATTCATGACTTTAAATGGTCAAAAGTAGCACTTGCCACAATATACAAGCGTGGCGGGTAGTTATTTGTATTCCTGTGTTGTAGCGACAACCGAACAATAGTTCGGTTAACAGGATACGGAATCGATTTTATTTATGATGTCCTTTTTCCAACTCAACCTTATGGGAGTGAGAAAGGCGAAGCCATGTTTGCGTATCCCGTTTTTAAAACAATCGAGCTTTTTTATATAAGTCATATTTTGCAAATTTGTTACATCAAAGCAACCAGCGAGTAATCCAGCAATTGGATGAGGTATTATGAAGGAACTGGTAGACAAAATTTCAAAAGTTGCAAAAAGTGATAGAGCTGTTACCTGGGTTAAGCTGATCTCCATTACAGGTGGAGCTCAACTTATCGTGCAAGCGATCGGGCTAATAAGTGGAATCATAGTCATCCGACTGTTATCAACGGAGCAGTATGGCCTTTACACCTTAGCGAACACCATGTTAGGGACCATGGTAATTCTCGCGGATGGCGGCATTTCCACGGGGGTTATGGCGCAGGGAGGTAAGGTTTGGAAAAATAAAACTGAGATGGGCCTGGTGTTGGCAACGGGGCTGGATCTCAGGAAGAAATTTGCCATTGGTAGCCTATTAGTGGCTATTCCCTTCCTGATCATGCTGCTTATGCGTCATGGGGCTTCCTGGGTCTATGCGGTTTTGGTGGTGCTTGCTCTGATTCCAGCTTTTGTTTCGGCGCTGTCGGGAACACTGTTGCAAATTGTGCCACGGTTGAACCAGGATATTATCCCGCTTCAACGCAACAACCTGATTTATAATGTTGCCAGGCTTGCCTCCATATCTTCGTTATTACTATTTCCATATGCGTTCGTGGCGATACTCGCGGCGGGGTTACCCCAGATCTGGGCCAATTTTGATCTCAGGAAAATAACAGCAAAATATGCGCACCGGAGTGATACCGCAGACCCGCTGATACGAAAAGAAATACTGAATTTCGTCAAACGCATTCTTCCCGGGTCAATTTACTTTTGCGTTTCCAGCCAGATAACTATCTGGCTTATTTCAATTTTCGGTTCCAGCACAGGCGTAGCTCAAATTGGTGCATTAGGCAGATTGGCCATCATATTGAGCATCTTCAATATTTTATTTTCAACGCTTATCTCTCCCAGATTTGCGCGGTTGGAGGCCAGGTTTGACATTTTAATAAAGCGTTTTTTCCAGATACAGCTTGTGGTACTTGTCGTTGGATGTATCATTGTGTTGCTGGTAAGTATTTTTTCAACTCAAATTTTGTGGGTTCTAGGCAAGGAATACCAGTCGTTGCACGCTGAATTGGTATTGAATATGATCGGAAGTTGTATCGGCCTTCTCGCCGGTATTTCTTTTGGGCTCTTCACTTGCAGAGGTTGGATACTACATCCCGCTATCTCTATTCCCGTCAGTCTTGTTTCCATAATTATCGGTGTTATTTTTTTTGACGTTAGTTCTTTGACAGGTGTACTATATTTAAATATATATCTGGCAGTTGTTCAGATGTTATTAAATGGCGGATATTGTTTAATAAAAATTTACAGTTTACGTCGCCAGGAGCTACAAGGAGCCAACGTTAAATCAGAATAAACTGCCCTAACAACAATAAAATTCGTTTTTAGCAATTAGAGTAGAAATACTCGTTATTTTTAATATTCAGAAACCATTAAAATGTCATTTGAATGAACCTTATAGTGTGCACTCTCTTTGAAGGTCATTACCATCTTGGGTTAATTGCACTCACCAATTCCCTTCATTCACAGGGTTTTCGTGGAGCAATTTATGCCGGATACAGAGGTTCATTACCAGATTGGGCTGATAAGGCGACACCTTGCGAGAATGTGTGGGCGGGAGGTAGGTGCTACGAAGTAGCTGATGGGGTTCAAATCTATTTTCTGCCGCTGACAACTACTTATGATCTGACCAACTATAAGCCTGATTTCATGCTTAACCTGTTGGAGATTGAATCTATAAATGCACAGGGCGCATTTTATTTTGATCCAGACATCGTTGTTTCGGCCCCCTGGTCGTTTTTCACGGAGTGGATCGGTTGTGGAATTGCTTTATGCGAAGACGTTAATTCCCCGCTGCCTTCAAATCATCCCCGAAGAGTTGCCTGGAGAAATTATTTCGGAGACAATGGCCTAAACCTAAAATTCAAAGATTGTATATATGTGAACGGTGGGTTCATAGGCGTTCAGAAAGCTGATTTTGAATTTCTGCACATCTGGAAAGAAGTCCAGGAGAAAATGGCGCTCAAGATCGGGGGACTGGATCGGTCGATCTTTTCTAAAATTCCGATGTCTGAAGAAACCAGCGGTCCTTTTGCACCGTTTGGAAAAACGGACCAGGACGCATTGAATGCTACAGTAGAAGCCTGGGATGGTAACGTAAGTTTCGTTGGACAGGAAGGTATGGCATTTAAACCCGGTGTTCCGCAGATGACGCATGCGCTCGGAACTCCAAAACCCTGGCATATCAATCACATCACCTACGCGCTTGCCGGGCGTCCGCCGCGGAGGGTCGACAGGGATTATTGGCAAGCCATGAGTGGCCCCATCAAGTACTACTCAAATTCCCGCATCTCAATAAAAAAAACCAGTCTTCTTGTCGCTGCCTTTATCGGGCGCTTTTACAAAAGATTCCATCTTTATTAAACAGCTTAATCTCCCTGAACTTCGTGTCCGCTCTGTGAACGGATCATCTTGTTTCCCCTGATAAATGACCATTCTTTTTCTCTGTGGCTGTGTTGAACCAGGTCGCGATGGTGTTGGCGATTATACACGAAAACTAGCCGCTGAAATCTCCCGTTCAGGGCATTCACCCATGATCATCTCTATCAACGATAAAATGATCGATGATGAATTTCGGGGAACCCAGGACTTTGAAGGGATCCAGATCCCGGTAGCCAGGCTGCCGCAAAAATGGGAGCAAAAAATCCGGTTACAAAAATTGCTCACACACATCGAAGCATTCAGCCCCGATTGGATCAGTCTTCAATTTGTTCCATTCTCTTTTCATAAAAAGGGCCTCCCATATCAATTAGGTCGTTTACTGTCATTGGCTCGGCCAAAATTCTGGCATATAATGATCCATGAACTATGGGTTGGGATGGATAAAACCGCGCCGCTGAAATTCCGGATTCTTGGTTTTCTCCAGCAGCGGTTGATCAAATCACTGATCAAAGACATTGCGCCGAGAAAGATTCATAGTCAAAGCAGTTTGTATTTATCACTTCTTCAAAGCAGGGGAGTCACGGCTGACTACCTGCCCTTATTTGGTAACATTTCCGTAGCCGAGGATAATGAACAGTCTCTGCCTGGCAAAACAACCGCAACCAAAACCAAGACCTTTGTTTTATTTGGAGGTATTCATCATGGTGCGCCTATACGAGCGCTGGCACAGGAACTCAAAAATATAA
>JAURWD010000164.1 GCA_030655145.1 Ferruginibacter sp. | reverse complement strand
CCGCCTGCGTTCGCTGCAACCTTACCACCGGTATTCACTGCTTTAATGCGCCACTCGTACCGCATGCCGCGACACCCTGTCGTATCATCAGGACTGACCGGATTATCAGACCTGACATAACTAGGCTCAATATGCGAAGCTGCTCTTCCTTTCATCGCCATCTCGTTGCTGCTGATGGCAGTTTGTTGGAATGATAAAAGGCTTTTAGCACCCAGCGTAAAATTCAGCTGGCCTGGTTTGTCGGCGGTGATCCTGATCACGATCACTTTGTCGGGTGCCGAACTAATCACCTGGCGTTTGAAGGTGGTGCCGCCAACTGTAAAACGGGTAGTGGCGATCGCGTCATTGATGTTAAGGTCGCGATAATAATCTGTTGATGTCGTATCAGGAAAATCGTGGCGAATTACCAGGTCGCCAAGAGGCAAATAAGATTCAGAATAATAACCCTGCATGTTTTTCGCATACTCGTAAGCTTTAGCATAGTCTTCACCCTGGAATAAAGCTTCCCGTGCCTTTAATAAATTCTCATAGGCCTTTGGGTTAACATTTGTGCGCACCGGCCCGCCAGTCCAAAGTGTACTCTCATTCAACTGGATAAGCTCCTCACCTACCCGGCCGAAAATCATCGCCCCCAGGCGACCATTGCCAACTGGTAGCGCAGCGGTCCAAACATCTGCCGGGTTTTTATACCATAATTTTTGTGTTTGTTGAGCGAAGTTGTCACCTGCTATCAGCAACAAAAAAACTGCGGTCTGTAAAATTCTTTTCATAGTAATATTTAAAATTTATTCCAGGAATTTCTAAAAACTAATCCAGTTCAACAATGGCTTTAATCACGCCCGAAGCTGGATCTAGCCAGGCAGGAAAAGCGTCTTTGAGTTCGCTGAATTTCACGCGATGCGTGATATAGGTTGTTGGATCAACCAGGCCTTGTTTCATCGAGCTGATCACATGTTCAAAATCTTCCCTTGTCGCATTGCGGCTACTCATCAACGTTGTTTCGCGTTTGTGAAATTCGGGGTGACTAAAACTAATGGTTTCTTTCTGCAAACCGATCAACACGAAGCGGCCACCATGTGCAACAAATTGCAACGCATTGTTGATCGCTTTCTGACTTCCCGTTGCATCTATCACCACCGTGGCCATATCTCCACCGGTGATTTCCTGTAGCCGGGCAAAAGCATCTTCCGTGGCTGGATTGATGACCTGGTCTACCTTCAGGCGCTCTTTACAAAACGCTAGGCGATTGTCGTTGATATCAAGAGCAATGACCTTAGCACCTGCAATGCGGGCAAACTCCATAGTCCCCAACCCGATCGGCCCGGCACCGATAACGAGCACAAATTCTCCCGGTTTTACAGCAGCGCGGCGAACACCGTGTGCTCCGATAGCCAACGGTTCCACGAGCGCAAGCGCATCGAAATCCAGTCCCTCACTTTTTAATAAGGAGGTATTGGGCACCTGCAGGTATTCAACCATACCGCCGTCGACATGCACGCCACACACTTTAATATTGGTGCAGCAGTTTGGCTTTTCATTGCGGCATGCTATACAGTTTCCACAATTGAAATAGGGAATAAAGCTGACTATCTCACCCGCCACAAAACCCTCAGCGCCATTTGGGTCAACCAATTCTGCTGCAAGTTCATGACCGAGTACGCGTGGGTAACTAAAAAACGGTTGCGTGCCCTGGTAAGCATGAAGGTCGGTACCACAGATACCGATACGCCGGATCCGGAGCAGCGCATTGCCCGGTAAAAGCGTGGGTTCTTCCCCGTTATGATAGGCAAAAGTTCCGGGTTGCTCACAAATAAGCGACTGCATATAAGAAATCTGTTTTTTATTTTTTTTTAAAGGAAGTTTGAAGACAGGTTGCGAAGACTAACTAGTAGGCTCTTCGATCGGATCGATCTTTCGATTTAGCCGATAACCCCTCCACCCAAAGTAAAAGACGACGAGGAAGCACACCAGCGGTACAATGTAGCCAAGCTGGATATTGCCGGTATCGTCGCTGATGTAGCCGAAGATGCGTGGGAGTACCGCGCCACCAACGATCGCCATAATGATCAGGCTGCTGCCATATTCGGTATCGCCTTTTAACCCGTTGATACCAAGTGCAAAAATGGTCGGGAACATGATTGACATAAAGAAACAAATGCCGATGACGGCGTAGATGGTGATCATTCCATGTGCTGTAATAGCCACAATGCAAAGCAACACATTGATGAAAGCATACAACGCAAGCAGGCGCTGTGGTTGAACGTATTTCATCAGGAATGTTCCAAGAAAACGACCGACCAGGAATGCAAGGCCGCAGGCGCTGAGATAATCTCCTGCAAGTTTTTCGCTGATACCTGCACTCACGGGGGCGTACAGCAGGAAGAGGCTCAACACACAAACCTGCGCGCCAACATAAAAAAATTGGGCAATAACGGCCCAGGTTAGCTGCGGGTGCCGGAATGCGTGCAAGATATTTTTCCCGGCCACATGGCCGGCGTCTTTCTGAATTTTAGGAAGTTTACTAAAGGCAAAAACGATCGCGATCAAAACCAATATACTACCTAACACGAGGTAGGGCGTTTTTACAGACGACGCTTCTGAAGCAAGCGCTACTTTGCGTGCCGCATCTGTCATGCCACTTAACTCTGCTTCGCTGTAACCCTTGGTAAGAATAATGCGCACTCCAATCGCCGGCGCAAGAGCGGCGGCAAGTCCGTTGAAGGATTGCGCAAGGTTGAGCCGCTGGGTAGCAGTTTCAGGTGCGCCAAGAGAAGATGCATAAGGATTGGCTGCCGTTTCTAAGATGGTGAGGCCGCAGGCTATGATGAATAAAGCCACCAAAAAGAAATCATAAGATTGCGTATCCGCGGCGGGAATAAACAGAAATGAGCCGATCGCGAAAAATAACAAACCGGTGATGATCCCGATCTTATACCCGAATCTCTTAATGATCATACCGGCGGGTAAGGCCATTAGGAAATAGGCAATGAACACTGCAGAATCTACCAGCGTCGATTGCGTGGTTGTTAGCGTAAATGATTTTTTCAAATGCGGGATCAGCACCGGGTCGAGGTTATGCGCAAAACCCCACAGGAAAAAAAGTGAGGTGATCAGGATAAACGCGAAACGGTAAGACTTGTCCGTAAGTGGTGGCATAGAGATCAATTATTGGTTGGCAAGGTTGACGAAAAACCGGTGATATAACGTTCCCGGGTACCCGCAGTGTGGTATAAAAATGTTGTTACGGTAAAAGCTGGGACCTGGCACCCCTGTGAAATGTACATATAACAAGAAGGGTTTAATAAATGTAATCGATTCATTCTATTCCCTCATGGGAAAAAATAAAATAAATTATATGTAAACATAAAGGGAAGCACCAATATAACGTACCAATTTTTTTTCAAATCGTTGTGCTATATTACCTTTAGCCCTAATCAAACGTTTGCATGAAACCATCGTTGCGCCAGATTATTTCCCCTCCTGAATCGTCTTTTCTCGTAAGGCGGGATGTTGGCGCGGATATGCTCAACGACTGGCATTATCACCCGGAGTTAGAATTGTTGTACTTAAAGCGCAGCAGCGGCACCTGGATCGTTGGCGATCACATCGGCCCATTTCAAAATGGTGACCTGTTGTTGATCGGTGCTAATCTTCCGCATTGCTTTCGCCATGCGTATGATATTTCCGGGAAAAACGGAATCGCGGGCGAATCTATCTGCATCAAATTCGTTCCCGAGATCTTTGGCAATCGCTTCCTCCAGTTGCCGGAACTGAGGGGGATCAAAGACCTTATGCAAAAAGCCAATGGAGGACTGAAACTTACTGGCCGTCTTCAACAACGCCTGCCTTTGCTATTGGAAGAAATGCTCTCAGCTTCCGCTGGAAAAAAATTGATCTTTTTACTGAACATCCTGCAGGAGATCTCAGAAAGTAAGGAATACATTTCCCTCTCGTCTGACGGATTTATCCAGCGGCCAACAGGTGGCGACACGGACAAGATCAGGAGGGTGTTTGAATATACGTTTAACCATTTCGCAGAACCGATCACGATCAAAGATGTGGCCTCTTTGCTCAACATGACCAGTCCTTCTTTCTGTCGCTACTTTAAAACAAAAACGCAAAAAACCTATATCCGGTTTTTGATGGAAGTTAGGATCGGCTATGCGTGCCGGTTATTAACGGAAGATGAGAAAAACATTTCGGGTGTCAGCTACTCCTGCGGCTACAACAACATTTCGCATTTCAATCACCAGTTCAAAGGAATCATGGGCGTGAGCCCGCTTACCTATAAAAAAGAATATTTCAAAAAGTCGTGACCCAACATTGATCAGTAGTTGTTGGACCAAATCACCAAAGCCAGTTATTTTTTTTGAGTAAAATTCGCAACGCCGATAGGTGTTATTTTGCGAATATTCCCTGCTTCATCATAATTGAGACTGTCGATGCAAAGTTGGCGCAAAACGAATTCTTGTTTCTGCGGAAAAATGCGGTGGTAGAAAATATAATCCTGCCCCTTTACACTAAACACCGTGTGATGCCCCGGACCATAAATGGTGCTATCGGCAGAGGTGGATAAGATGGGATCGTTTACACCCGCGGTAAATGGCCCGAGTGGTGTAGGGCCGGTCGCATAGCCGACCTGATAAGTGGCATCGATCGCTTTTCCTTCGGAGAACATGAGGTAGTATTTACCATTGCGGTTGATCATATGTGGACCTTCGAAAAATTTGGGCGGTGTAACTTCCTGCGCTGGTCCATCAAAACTGACGAAGTCACTTTTTAATTTCACGGCCATACAATGACCATTCACCCAATTGAAGCCGGAGCCCCAAAACAAGTAGGCCTCGCCGTTAGTATCTATAAAAAGATCGGGGTCAATGTTGTGCACACCCGGGTATTCGGTGCGCTTTACCAAGGGTGAATTATCTGCCTTCAGGTTTTTCCAGGGACCAACAGGCGAATCAGCGGAACCCGCCCATATTTCGCTTCCTACCGCGAGGTACATGTAATATTTGTTACCGGCCTGGCGCACGGAAGGTGCCCAAACCTTTGCATCCCCGGAGGTAGGACTGGTGCAGGCGGCTTTTGTTGGCCAGTTCAAATGATGACGCGTAAAGTTCTTGAAATCGACGGTTTCGAAAACTGCCAGTTCATCCCCACCCCAGGGATCAATGGTAGCATAGATATAGAAACGCTCTCCAACCTGGAGGATACTCGGGTCAGCAAAATATCCCGGCATGATGGGGTTGCTGATGAAGCTTGCCGGATTTTGGTTAGCAACTTTCGTACTGGTGCAGGCAATAAAGATCAGCAGGAGAAAAGCACTCAAAATTTTTATCGTGTAGCTGGTCATTGGTCTGAATTTATTGCTGCTAAGTAAACCCAAATTGACTACAAAAAGCACAGGTTCGCGGAAATTAACTGCTCGGCAAAATTGAAGCGCTGGTTCTCAAGCGAAATAAATTGTTGTTGCGTGATTTGTACTTAATTTATTCTACCCTTCATTTTTTGCAAGACTGGGAAATTGTCTGGTTTCCAATTTAACTTTGGAACAATCAAATCTATTTGCAACCCACTCTTTATTTTTGATAACATGAACCTTGATCTTTTCAACGAAAGTCTTTCTCAGCAGGCGCCCTTACCTGGCAGTACGGTTTACCAACAAGCCTTGTGGTATGCGGCTAAAAATAACTGGGATGAAGCCCACACCCTCGTACAAGACCTTGACGATGCCAATGCCGCCTGGATACACGGTTACCTGCACTGGCAGGAAGGTGACATTTCCAATGCGGATTACTGGTATCGTCGCGCCAGTCGCAAGCGCCCCTCCCACTCCTTGCAGGAAGAATTAAATGTCATGGTGAGTTCCATTACCTAACATTTTTGAGATAGGTTCTGGTAGCACAAAGACAGGATTTCGTTCCGGCAATTTCAGCTATATTTATGGCCTCTATTACCCGGGACCATGCCAAAACTTCTCCTGCTCTGCTGCCTGTTCAGCCTTCAAATTTTTAGCAGCTTTGCGCACAGTTTTACCGTTACAACAAATAACGATTCGGGGAATGGATCCTTACGGGAGGCCTTGACCATGGCCGCCCAGAACGGCGCCAGTGAAAATGATACCATCTTTTTTGATCTTCCTGGCTTATCCTCTGCAGGCCGCACCATTATCCTGCTGTCAAAACTCCCGGATCTATCTTCCAGGCTGATCATCGATGCATCTACCCAACCCGGGGCAAAGTTTGGAGTCAGCGGAGCAAGAGTGAAAATTCAACATGGTGGTTCACCCACGTTCTCCCAATGCTTTGTATTACCGGGCGTTCAGAACGTGGAGATCTATGGAATTTATTTTGCCGATTTTAAATACGGTGATCCTAACCTTTCCGAAATCCGAACGGCTATTTTACTCACCGGCATTGTACAGCAGCTAAAGATTGGTAAGCCTGGGAAAGGCAATGTGTTTTATGGCAATGCGATCAATATTGCCAACTGCTATTCCTGCGGGAGCGATCCACTAACAGAACTATTTGCGGACGTGGAGATCAAATCAAATTTCTTTGGCATCCATGAAGACGGCGAGAACTTCGACCCCGGGCGGCCACCCGCAATTGCCGTGCGCTCGTTTCGAAATATCCAGGTCGGCGGACCAACACCCGAAGAAGGAAATTATTTCAGCGGTGGTTTCAATGGCGGTACCGATGCCCTCATTTACATGAGTACGGCCACTGGCGTGAAAAATGGATTTGTGCGCTTTGAGAATAATTCATTCGGCACAAATGTTCGCCGTACCGTTGCGCTAAAAACAGGTTTCGTTTCCATACTCGCTGATCAGTCGGGCTATAATAAAAACCTGTGTGATGCCGACGTAACCATTACAAACAATTATTTCAATAATACCCATATTGGGTTTTCCGACAACTGCAACGGGCTCTTGTATCTAAATGATATTACCGGCAAGATCAGGATCACGGGGAATAGATTGGGGACGCTGGTCCCGATTTTTTCCTGCCAGACTTTCGGCATCGGGATCAACAACAGCGAGGACATCATTATCGGCGGCGACTCACCCGAAGAACAAAACTATATCGCCGGGAACTACATGTTTGGGCTTTCGCTTAACAACAACCGAAAAGCCGTCGTACGCAAAAACAGTTTCTATTGTAATTCGAAAGGTATCCAGGCCACATCTACAAAAGTGATCGTTCCGGTGGTAAAGATGATGTCAACCAACGATATTGATCTGGTCGCCGGAACGGCAACACCCAACTCGTTGATCGAGATTTTTGAGAACCCGACCAATTGTTCCGCCTGCGCTAATGGCGAGCGATACCTCGGCGAAACCAAATCGGACAATGCCGGTAACTGGAGCTTTACTGCACCATTTTCCAGCGCTGTTACCGCCCGGGCCACAACGCCTGATAGCGTGAGCGGGGAATTTTCTGCGGCTGCTTTTGATGAGTCAAAGCTGGAACTGGTGTATCCGGTTTGCAATGGAAATAATGGTTCAATAAAGGGAATGAAGGTACTGGCGGGAACAAAGTTTTACTGGACCCGTTCTTATCCCAATCATTATGATACCATTTTTAACCAGCTCGACCTGGATAGTGTATTACCAGGGTTTTACCGGTTCATTGTAGAACAAACGAAGTATTGTACCATCAATTACGCGGTAAACATGACGGACAATTCTCCCAGGATCAATGCGCTATATAAAACGATTTTGGACCCCGGCTGCGGCGGCGACAACGGCGCCATCACAAATATTAATGTCAGCGGCGAGTACACTAAACTTTATTGGCTTTCCGAAACGAGGGATACCATCGGCGTCAATTCAGAATTGAAAAACATCGGGCAAGGAAAATATAAACTCATTGCCATCAATGAAAAATATGGCTGCGGAGACTCAACCGAATGGATCACGCTTACTAGCCTGGCCGGCCCCACGCTGTTAACAAACAATGTATCGGTAAAAGCCGCGACCTGTGGCGATGCTACCGGTAGCATTTCGGGCATCACCGTAGCCAACTCAACAGGCGCGCAAACTACCC
>JAURWD010000006.1 GCA_030655145.1 Ferruginibacter sp. | reverse complement strand
GATCAGCGTGTACATGATCTATACCTGGTATTTTATGAAGGTCAACTATGTGTCACTTGCCGTTGCGTGGAGCAACGAATTGATCTACTGGGTCACGATATTCCTGATATCGTTTTTCTTTTTAAAGTCGGGCCGCTGGCGTACGCCGGGTAGTAAGGTAAGCCGCGAAGCGGCACTGGTCACTGCTGAATAGAATCCGTTTAGAAGTGTTTTCCGTTGAACATCCAGGAAAAAAAAAAGCTATCAGCCGATAAGCCGGATTCTGTAATTCCCGAAGGAACGGCCATCATTTATCTGGCCACAATATTACTATTGTGATCTTGCTGCCCACCCTCCAACGCTGCATCGGCGAACCGTTACATTGAGCGAGCCGCTCTCGGCGCTGGTGTACATGGCATTACAGCACACAAGGTTTACCCACTACTACGGTTACCCGCAGTAATCGTGAGCTCTTACCTCACGTTTTCACCTTTATCCCGGTAAAACGGGAAAGTTATTTTCTGTGGCACTTTCTCTTGTTTGGTTGTACAAACAGCCGGCGCTTAACCGGTGTGTTGCCCTTTGCTGTCCGGACTTTCCTCCCTTAATTAAAAGAGCGATGACCTGGCTGATAGCGGCGCGAAGGTACGGAATTGCCCGAGCAGGAATTGTGCTTTGAAGACAGCCACAGCGATGTAAAACGAAAATTAATACTCCCTGTACGTGCTCATTAAAATGTTCTAATCTACTTTCTACTTAACCCGGAAAGTTTCGATTGCATTATAAGTCGACCAAAACTATCGTTGATGCGAATCTGGCTTTTCAACTGAAAATGCTGACTTCCACGATATAAATCACTCATTCTTTAAATATCACGTCAAGCCACGAAACCTGGCCGCCTGGATGAAATACCCGCAACCTGTACAATCCATTCGCAACGGGGAATAGTGGCGAGAATTTTTCCTTTCTATCCGGGCTGTTGTGATTTATTGACTTCGTTCCTAAGAGACGGCCAAGCTGGTCGTACAAACTGAGCGCATAATTTCCTGCCACCATGTTGTTGAATTGGATGGTTATTTCGCCGTTCGATACGGGGTTAGCCAAAAGGGTAATTTCTCCAGGCGTTCTATTGATGCTCACGTAAGCCACGGAACTTAGTTGCGCCTCTCCGCCCCGATCGATGCTACGTACGCGATAGCAATAATTACCTGGAATTGGATCGTCATCTATCCACTGGTAAATTGAGGATGAGCCTTGACTAGCCGTTGGAGTAATTGTCGCAACCGGCTGAAAACCGCTTCCATTCTTGCTACGTTCAACGATGTAATGAAGAATACCTGGTTCAGATGCAACTTTCCATTTGACCTGTACATCCCTCCCCTGCGCCACCGCTGTCAAGGAAATAAAATTTACCGGTAAGGCGGCGACAACACGGTGAAAAATTACGCAAAAACGATTAGCGGAAAAGCTCGCCGTGTCCGCAGTTACCGTAAAATCAATGGACAATTTGGTGGAGAGATTCAAGGGAGTTTTCAACCCCGTATATCGGTCTTCAAGTGTAGCAATCAAAAGCGGGTCGAACTCCTGTGCTGAAAGCTCGAACTGGTATTGGGCATTCGCGAGGTTTTTCAAGTGCAGGAAAACAGTATCCTCGTCATTAAGCGGACCACGGTTTTCGACTGTCAATATTCGACCCTGCCGTAAGATGGCAAGGTTCTCCCTACTGTTTGGGAATTTTATTGCATCGGCCTCATTTACTTTATTGTCGCCCGCTTCACTGTATTCAACCAGTACGCCATCCGCTAACACAGCCGGCTGATTTTGGGATATTACCAGGAGATTTATCCTAAGGTTGCTGTAAGACTGATCCACAGGTCGAAACGCAGTATTGGTTCTTTGTGGTGCCTTATCGATCTCGCGAAAAACCATGGTAGCATTGGCGGCGGTGTGCTCCACATAGAACGCCTGGCTTGACTGGATGATTGAACTCAATCCACCTGGTGAAGGTGGGGTGGCAACAAAGCCGGGACCGCTGTTCGTAAACGTGATGTAGCCACCTTGGGAACTGTTCAGGTATGGATCATAGGCATAGAACCGCGATTTCACCAGGTTTGTACTGCCCGCAAGCACGGCTGTAATATCAACAGGTGCTGCATAAGGATTTCCTAGCAGCGAGTAACCACCTGTTGTGCTCACTAAATTTAAGACCTGGTCGTGTACCTGTAATTTCCCAGTGTCCCGCAAGGTTGTGCTACTTACGTTTGGAGGAAAAAATAAATTGTGGCTGCTGCGATCCCCACGCACAAAGGCGAACATGCCAAAATTATCGGGCTTATTCGGAATCCCACCTGTGCCGGAGATAAGTTTATTTTTCGTATCCGAAACGCCGATGAGCCCGGCACCAGCATAAGTATACATGGAATAATTTCCCTGAACGCTCAGATCCAACCCATTGGCGGGGGCCTGTGGCGCAGAAATAAACATGCCCTCCCCTGTTGCTGCTTGTCCCGCTTTTTGCCAGGAGTTAAAAATAGATCTTCCAGCCTCCGCTGTGATAGGTGCGGTAATCAACCTCCAGGCGCGACGTGGTTTAAAAAACCGTTCTACCACGAAGCGACCGGGGCCGGGATAGGTAATGATTGTTCCCGCACCAACCGGTGCCACACGAGCCGTTTGACTGGATGTGGATCGTAAAGTGAGGTTACCTGCCTGTAACTCAAGTCTCGAATTCGGTCCGAGCGTGAATACCCCGGGTATCGCCAATGGTTTATTCAATGAGACCAACCCGCCATTATTTGCAAGCATTACATCCTGCAGATTTGTTACGCCGGTCCCCGAGATGTTTTGGTTGGCCGAGCCAGACAACTTCAGGAGACCAGAATCTTTAACATTCAATGTAAGCGTACCATTTACTGTTAGATTTCCCTGGACTTCAACCCCCGTGCCTGTGCCGTGTGCCGCATCTGAAATGTTGTTGTATGATTGATTTGTCAATAAGGATCCTGCAGCGATGTCCAGGTTCCCTTTGACCAATAACGGAAACGAGTAGATGTTGTTATTGTAGACAGCTACTTTTCCTATGCCGGTTGTACCGATGTTTAAATTGCCTTGAACAACTGTATTAGAGCTTGATCCATCCAGTGCCATGAAGGCCGTATTCCAACTGAATGTGCCGGTGTTTGCGGTGTTTTCAAAAAACAGGTTCGGATAAAACATATCGACGGCAGCTACGTTTGGATTTCCATCCCCATTATATCTGTAGTACCAGGATGGCGTAGTCGCCATCGAGGATATGCCACCAGAATAGTTATCCCGGTAACCCGTAACCGAAGATGTATTTGTCTTGATGATCGTACCGATCTTTCCGATTGTGCTTCCCAGCAACCAGCTGGCACCTGTTGCAAATTGAACACCATTTCCCGCCGAGCCGCGATCCAGGAGTATACCGTTTACTGTCAAATCAGCCCCAGACAGGCCGTTGCCAACTTTCAATTTCCCGGCAGTCGCAATTTCTAAGGTTCCCGAATTTTCAATTGTCAACGCATGCACGTCTACGTCCATCGGAAGAATGATATGATCATTTGCCCGAATGATGACTTCCTTCGAATTGACTGCGGTCGGAAAAGCGCAGGTTGAAATAAAGGGACCGCTGGCATTATCGGCCATGAGCCAACTTGAAGGGTTACTCCAGTTGCCTGCCGCGACATTACTCCTGTACACCGCTTTTGTATCGTAGGTGTATTGAACAGCCTGCGTAGCATTGATGCAGGAACCACGCTGCACCTCCGCATAGAACTGGTAGTTCAGTAATTGTGCAGTGTTGCCACTTATGGTCATTGAACTGGTATTTGTGCCGGTGGTGGTTAGACCGAGGGTGCCATTTAAATTTCCCACGTTGGACCAGCCATTCATTGTTGCAGGATCATTGTATTTCCACAGCACGGCATTAACGCCCGGTCCGGAGCCTGTCACCGCAACAGTGAAGTTGATCAAATTGCAATTGACATCCTGGGGCTGCGTGCTGATAACAATATTACTGGCAGTCGAAACAACGTATGGCGGAATGCCCAGCTGACTGCAGTCTTCTGCAAGACTGATCAGCCAATCAGCAGGGGTGTATGTTGGAGCAGGCAGACTTGCAGCGGTCGTAGTGGCTTTCCGGCGTTGCGTGAATCCTGGTTGTCGTTGACCTCCGAAATTTGGATTCGGCACATAGTCAATGATGGAGCCGGTTGCGCCATTTTTTAATAAAAAGATCTCATCGTTACCATTGAAACCAACGGAGCTGTTATCCTGGAATTGCGGTGTTACGCTGCAACTATTGGCTGTACCCAATTTCGCCAGGTAGGTTGCCCCACTGGCAATGGTTCCTGCCAGCGTGAAATTAGTTGAGATGCCGGTTTTTACTTGTAAGACATAATTATTTGGTGCGCCTAATACGATTGGTGATGGAGTCCCGTTGAAAAGTTCGATGTATTCACATCCAGCATCCGCGTCATACACTTCTGAAATGAAGAGGTCGTTCACGACCGAAGGGCTACCGTTTGTGCCACAACTGCCCAGGGTAGCCATCGGCGTAAAGAAATTTACAGATCGGACTTCACAACCATCTTTTACAATGATGACCTGGTCAGTAGCCGCATTTGAAGGAACTTCTGCAATGATGGTGGTGTCATTTTTTACGGTAAAACTATTGGCTGGTACAAGCCCAAATCTTACAGCAGCGGTGCCGGAAAAATTTGTACCGCGGATAGTGATCATGGCAGAAGGCGGTGCAGTAGTGGGCATGAAACTACTGATGCTGTGCACGGGTGTACATGAAATACCACAGCTGATGCTGATGTCATCGATACCTCTTTCTTCGGCGCCGGCACCCAGCCTCGCGTCAAGGAATCGGATGTAACGTGCACCCGTAAACGCAGATAGATCGATCGTCGCAGCAGGCGTGCAGGTGGCAGAAATGCTTGTAGTTGACCACACGTCAGTCCACGGACCGCTATTACTTGAGCCTACCTGTAATTTCATTCCCCAGGCGGAAGTGTTCGTACTCCTTTTCTGCGAGAAGTTTAAGAAGCGGGGATTCGTTACTAATGGAGTTACCGCATATTCTCCTGCGGCATTGAAAAGTATTCCCGAGCCCGAACATCCCTGGTTGGGCGCAACGGTAGCCCCGGAAAAAGTCCAGCTATTGTAACCCGCAGCGTCATTCACACAAGGACCTGGATATACGATGAGCCCTGCAGGCTCGCTCGCCAGGTTGGTACAAGGTGAAGTTGAATTCAGTATGCAGCGATATGCATTCCCATCCAGTTCTTCCAGGGCCGGTTCAATAATTAAAGTCGTTGAAGTTGTTCCTGAGTAAGGATAACCAGTTGGAATGTTTGTCCAGGCCGTTCCACCATTGACCTGCCATTGAAAGCCAATGGCGTTTGTTGCGGCGACATTAAAACTAACCCCGGTTGGAGATGTTGCAGTTTGAGTTGTTGGCTGGGCAGAAATCGTTGGAGCGTCAACGCCTGTTCCTTGTATGGAAAAGCTAAATGGATTTTCATCCGCATCATTGTTCTGGATGGTGAGGGTGGCATTTTTTACCCCGGGAGTCAGCGGCGCAAACCTAACCTGGAAACTCGTGTTTCCATTTATTGCAACGGTGGTTGCCGGCAGCACTTGCAACGAAAAGCTGGCAGCATCCACACCGCTGATCAATACATGCGACGGGGCATTGAGCAGCGTTAGTACGTCGTCGCCTGTGTTGTTGATGGTGAATGTATGTATGATCTCTCCAACGCTGGCGCAGGCAGGGCCAAAATCCGTCTGATCCGCTGGCGTGGGTGTAGGGTCGCCATTAACTATGTTTACACCATTTCCAACCAAGTCAATCTCAGGTTCGGGTGCAGTGCCGTCGCCAGGTAGTCGTGTCTTTCTGTGACCGATAAGTCCATTACTTTTTGAATCGGTTTTAATAATTCTGGTACTGGACAAATTGATTTCAATTTCCTCCTGAACTGGCAGCAAAGGCTCACTAAGGAATAGTAGCTCATGCGTACAATTAAGTAAAACCAACAGAAATACATAGGTGCAAATTGACTTCATCAGCGAAGCATTTATTTGATAAAAAACAAAACAAACCTTGTCGCCACCTGGTTGGGGACGTCGTTACAGTGTTTAAAACAGGGCAAGCGCACGACTTATTGGTGTGGGTATAATCACTGCAATTAGCCGCTCAATGAAGTCGTCGTACGCGTGAACCAACGACATTGCAATACACAACTGTCGTCATGTATGCTTCAACGTGAGTACTATTGGAAAAGTTGAAAATGGAAAAGGTGATCGGGGTACGTACTACGATTTAATCATGATTATTGACTATCGAAAGTATAACCCGACTGCGCGGAATGAAAGAGAATTCCCTCTGAAGTTTGCAAGATTTACCCAGCTTTGCGTTGGGGTTGACGCTCGGAATTAAAAGAAGATTTAATCAGAACTGCAAGGGGAAAAAGACCAGTAAATCGGTGAGCATGCAGTGTTAGCAATTATGAAGAGTTCATTTGGTGTGAGAAATAAACCGCTGCTCGTTCATCATTGATATGCTGAGTACCGGAATCATGCCCGCGGGTAATTGCAGCAACATCAGCCTTCGCGAGGCTTGTAAAATTCCCGCTCTCATTCCAGGTTTCGAAACCTGCTAAAATCTGATCTTGTCGGGAGAAAGAAATTACCAGGTCCTGCCCCAAATTTGTTTTTGAAGATCAATAGTAACACACACAAGCAACTGAAATACGCGGTACTACTTGCAGCCGCAGCACCATTGATCCCCCAGGTGGGGATCCACAATAGATCGCAGCCAACAACGATCACCAGGGCAACCAGGGAAGCGAGCAAGTCTGCCTTGAGCATGGATTTTCCTAAAAGGTAGGAAGTCAATAAAATGATAAGACTCAAACAATAGAACCCGGGCAGGTACCACAACGACGCAACATACATTTGTTGAAAGGAGTCACCAAAAAGCCAGGGAAATGCCCAGAACCCACACGCGGCAGCAATGATCACGATGGGTATGAAAAGCATGGTGATGCCCCGGCAAAGCAGCTGCAACTTTTCTAAGTAGTTTTCCTGGTCGCCACCCGAGCTATAAGGGAAAACCACTGCCGCCATCATGGTTGGAAGCAGGACCAACACCTGTCCAATTTTAGACACCTGAACATAGTTGCTCAATGCAACCTCATCACAAAGACGCTGTACAAAATAATAGTCGATCCTCGTTACGAGGAAAAAAAGCAGGTTGCTCGCAAATGCGATCGAAGAATACACAAATATTTTTTTCATTAAGGCTGGGTCCCACTGTACAACAGCCCAACGAAGCCGTAACCTTGATAACAAAACGATGACCAGCATAAGTGCCTGTAAAACAAAACCTGCAAAATAAATTATCATGGCGCCACGGTGTCGGTCACCTGCCCATAAAGAAGGATTGCCTGCAACATCGGATCCATTATCAACTTGCGCAAAATCGAAAACTTTGAAATAATTTATCAGCAGCAGCACCAACACGAAGGCATTTGAAACGCATGCAATAATATTGACGGCGAACACCCATTTCCTGGCGTAAAAAAGTGCCGAAACATAGGTGATTATTAGGTTAGTTAAGATGAACAGCCAGGAGAAGCGTGGATCAAGATCGATCGCTATATTATTAAGTAGCCACCAAATAATGAAGCCTTGAAGGATTAGAAAGGGAAGTAAAAAAATAGTGATTGCCGGAATATTTTCCGGATCGTTGCTGCCATGATATGTGATGCCCGATTCAAGGCTCCAGGAAGCGACCAACGTAACAAAAGCCAGGAGGGTTAGCGCATAAAAAAAATCGCCGCTTTCGGCAGCACCAAAAATTCTGACCAACAACAAATTGATACAAAACGCCAAAACCGTATTGAGGCTTTTCCATGCAATGGTATGCTGTAACGCTCTTTTAAATTGCATAAGTTATTTGATCAAGATGGTTCACCGAATTGAATCAAAGATATACTGCTTCTATGGCTTGAGTATAAAATGAATAGTGGAAACCATTAGAGGTTATTTGCTGAAATATCTCTTTACAATGATCCGAACAGTCAACTTAACGGCTTTGCATTAATTTTGCGTTGAAATGGATAAGAGCCTAAATAAATACATCAGCGAAACCGGCTTTTGTTCGCGGCGTGAAGCTGACAAATACATAGAGCAGGCAAGGGTTACGATCAATGATAACATTGCCATAAAAGGTAACCGTGTAATGCCAGGTGACGTGGTGGAGGTTGACGGAGAGCCAATTGGCCGTAAAGAAAAAGCGGTGTACCTGGTGTTTAACAAGCCTGTCGGGGTTACCTGCACCACTGATCTGAAAGACAAGACCAACATCATTTCCTTTATCAATTACAAAAGCCGGATCTTCCCTATCGGCCGCCTCGATAAACCTTCTGAAGGCCTAATTTTTTTAACCAACGATGGTGACATTGTAAACAAAATACTTCGGGCGGGTAACAATCATGAGAAAGAATATGTCGTTACCGTCGACAAACCGATTAACGGCGATTTCGTCCAGAGGATGAGCAATGGTATTCGGCTACAGGAAACCGTTACCAAAAAATGTTTTGTAAAACAGGAAGGGAAAAATCGTTTCAGGATCATCCTCACGCAGGGACTAAACCGCCAGATTCGCAGGATGTGCCAAACGCTTGGATACACCGTTGCAACCCTAAAACGGGTGCGCATCATGAACATAACCCTTGCAGATTTACCGTTGGGAAAATGGCGCTATTTCACGCCGGCAGAAATGAAAACCATGGAAGAATTAGTTGCGCATTCCTCCAAAACCGCGGACAGTTCTTCCAATAATAATTTTGACATGCAGGAATAAACCAGGTTTGGTTTAAGCAGTTCTTTGTTTCATCACTTCGTATAAGATAACACCGCCAGCTACAGAAACATTTAAAGATTCGAAGTCGCCCGTCATGGGTATTTGAAACTGTTCATCACAGATCTTCATCAACGCCGGGTAAACGCCATGCTCTTCTCCTCCCAGCACGATTGCACAAGGCTCCTTTAATTCAAGCTCATACAATTTTTTGGTGGCAGTCATCTCACTGGCAAATACCTTAATACCGTTTAAGTGAAGTTCGTCGACCGTTTTCATAAGACTGCTAACGCGGCAAATGGCGAGTTTCTCCAAGGCTCCCGCTGAGGTCAGGATCGCGTCTTCATTCATTGCCCCCACTCCTTTGTCGGGAATGATGATGGCATTTACGCCAAAACAAAATGCACTCCTCGCGATAGCGCCAATGTTACGAATATCCGTGACCCCATCGAGGATGAGAAACAATGGAACTTCGCCTTGCTCTACGATAAATGAGATTACATCCTGCAGATCCTGGTATTGGATCTTGCTTATAACGGCAACACAACCCTCATGATTGCTGATGTTAAAACTGTTTAGTTTCTCTACCGGCACTTTGTTGATTGGAACCAGGTTCTTTTCAGCCAGGGTGCGAATCTGATCGACCGTTTCGCCATGTATGGTCGATTGGAGGTAAATGCGCTCCAGTTGCTTACCGGTTTGCATCGCTTCAATCACCGCCTGGCGACCAATGACCAGGGTACTTTTCTTCGGCCTGTGCTGCTGTTGCCTGAAATTTTTCATGCTTAAATTTAGTATTTTAATCTACCAGTTCCATTGATAATTCATTCTAGAAATCTCAACCGGAGGTGATAAAAAAACCATAAGCCCTTTACGACTTATGGTTCCATATTTTATGCGCTGGTTGGTGGCACGGGGCCACGATTATTTTAATCCGAAAACTTTCTTCACGTCTTTCACCGCATCCAGTTTCTCCCAGGTAAACAGTTCAACCTTGCGGGTGATTGATTTCCCGTATGGGGAAGTGAACACTTTTTCAACAACCTCATTTTTACGTCCCATGTGACCATACGCAGCAGTTTCGCTGTAAATAGGATTGCGCAATTTCAACCGCTGTTCCAGAAAATAAGGACGCATGTCAAAACATTTCATCGTCATGATGTGCGCAGCGATTTCTCCGTCTGTCAGTTCAACCTTCGAAGTACCATAAGTATTTACGTTGATGCTCGTCGGTTGAGCAACACCAATTGCATAACTCACCTGTACCAAAACTTCATCACACAATCCCGCAGCTACCAGGTTCTTCGCGATATGGCGCGTTGCATAGGCTGCACTGCGATCTACCTTACTTGGATCCTTACCACTAAATGCACCGCCGCCATGAGCACCTTTTCCACCGTAGGTGTCAACGATGATCTTACGACCAGTTAGCCCTGTGTCACCATGAGGTCCGCCGATCACAAATTTGCCGGTTGGGTTAATGTGGTATTTAATTTTATTGTTGAAGAGGTGTGCGTATTTAGGATATTTAGCCACCACGCGTGGAATCAGGATATTGATGATGTCTTTCTTAATTTTTGACAACATGCTTTCTTCTTTTCCAAAATCGTCGTGCTGTGTAGAAACAACGATCGCGTCTATGCGTGCAGGTTTGTTGTTATCATCATATTCCAGTGTAACCTGGCTTTTTGCATCCGGGCGCAAATATTTGATCTCTTTGTTTTCACGACGCAATGCTGCTAATTCGATCAGGATAAAATGTGCAAGATCAAGCGCAAGCGGCATACAGTTTTCCGTTTCGTTGGTCGCGTAACCAAACATCATACCCTGGTCACCGGCACCTTGTTCTTCTTTCTTAACCTTGTCTACTCCCTGGTTAATATCTGCTGACTGTTCGTGGATAGCGGACAGAATTCCGCAAGAGTTTGCTTCGAACATGTACTCACTTTTTGTGTAGCCAATTTTCCGTATTACACCACGAGCAATTTCCTGAACATCGAGATATGCTTTGCTTTTAACTTCTCCTGCAAGCACAACCTGCCCGGTTGTAACCAGGGTCTCACAGGCAACTTTGCTATTTGGATCGAAAGCCAGGAAATTATCAATTAAAGCATCACTGATCTGGTCAGCAACTTTATCCGGATGTCCTTCACTCACGGACTCTGATGTAAATAAATACGGCATGTAGGTTTAAATTTTGAGGTGCAAAGATAAGGGGGCAGGTGTAATTAAAAAAGCCTCTCATATATAAGAGAGGCTTTTATTCTAAGAAAGAATGTCTTTATAAAACGGAGTACACAACCCGCATCCGCATACGGGATGTTGGATGAACGCCGTTGCCAACTTTTACCCGGCCGTAGGCCAGCTTATTGGTGTAATTCAGGTTAAGTCCGTAATAGCTGAGATTATATGGAGCCGTCACCCGCAACCGATAATTTCTTCCACGTTTGGTAACCATGTTTTGAACATAACGGGTGAGGTTGAAAAAATACGATCCTCTCGTTCCGAAGTTGTCCGAAATGGTTTTTAAATAACCCCCATAATAATTGTGGTCGATCTCTGCGTTTGGAAAGAAAGTTTGCTGATCGTCCGGATTGTAAAATGTAGCAGGATTAAGGTCATAATAAACCGGCTTAAACTTTTTTGGAACGGAAGTATCATCAACGAGGTCAAGATAGAGATACGCTGGTGCGGGAAGAATTTTGTCCATGATCGGATCGCCCGGTATTTGCTCGATGATCACTTCTGCACGATGAATGATGCGATTGGGATATGCATTCAATTCAGGTATCGTTAATGTTATCGCGGAACCAGGAGTTGATTGCAGGTACAAGGCATTCGGCTGTGGAGCAGATGCAAATTCAGATCCTGCAGGATCCCTTTTCAATACCGTCGCATGAGCAGATGGACCGACCGAGGTAACGGTTCCCTGCGCAAATGTCCAGGATGAATAAGTAGTATCTAACGGGGAGGCCTTCTTTTTTACGTAATGAATTTCAAGCCTGGTTAGTGGGTCAGCAAGGTTCACATAAAATAACCCGTTAGCAGTTGTATTCTCACTCACCACCGCGAAACCTTTAAAGAAGGTTTTAAAGATTGAGTCGGAGCGAAATGCATTATTGGCCATGTTGACCGAGCTATCCAACGAGGCAATTTGATTTAAAAATGCCTGGCTCAACGGGATGCGTACCTGGTTAGTAACAGAATCTTTTCCACTACGGATGTACACTTTTTTTAATACATCTCTTGGAGCAATGGTTGTTTGTCCAACAAGATTCGAATACGGTGCGTTAAGGGCAAAATCAAGGCGATACGACGAATCAACAAAATTAGTTGTGTTGCTATTCAGTGTATACACCTTTAGTGTTTGCGGGATCGTGGAGTCACCATAAAAATCTTTATACGCAAGACAAAGAAAAACAGAATCAAATTTGACGATGGTGTCAACTGCGCTGCCAAAATAATAAGGAAAAAAAGCAGGCTTTAACTGCAGGTAAAGTTCAGCCTTTGTTTTACCGAAAACGGGATCATTGTTGATAGCCCCAACCACATGATCTTCGGTACGAAAGAGACGCGTGCTGTCAAGAGGATTTTCCTGCACCGCAGAAATGTCAAGTGTATCAGCAAAGGTGCGAATGTTATCAACTGCAGGAATCAGGTCGGCACCAAGCTGGGTTGTGTCAAGCTTATTACAACCAAAAATAAAGAAGGAAAACATTGCCATCACGGCTATGGATACACGAAGAAGTTTTATCGGCACAAAGACAAGATTTTGAAGAAAATTAGTTTCGAATTTTACTATTTAGCAAGGTCGGCATATAATTGTAAATAGTCTGTTAAATCACTTTCAGCATTGAAAGGCAAGGTTTTTTTGCCTTTGATCTTGCTGAATTCTTCAACCAGTTTCTTATCAACATTTGCAGAGCCAAAAGTTACGGCATCGGCATAAGCCGCGCCACCCCTGAACATGGAAACGTTGTTACCATCTTTGAAAAACTCGATCTCTTTCTTAGTAACGTTATCGTTGATCGCAACGAGCTTTGAGAAATCAGCTCCAAGCTTTTCTTTGAAGGTATTTTCGCCAACAGTGTAAATCACTTTACAGTTACTAAATACGGGCTCTTTTTTATACGCAGTTTTAATAAACATGGGGATCAAACCGGTCATCCAGCCGCTGCAATGAATGATGTCGGGCGGCCAGCCAAATTTCTTCACGGTCTCCAGTGCACCTTTACAGAAAAGCGCAGTTCTTAAACCATTGTCCTCAAACCAATTGTCCTGCTCATCCGTAAAAATTGATTTACGTTTAAAGAAATCTTCATTGTCAAGAAAATAAACCTGCAACCGGGCATTTGGCAAGGAAGCCACTTTGATCACCAGCGGGTAATCATCCCCGTCGATGGAAACATTGATACCAGACAAGCGAACCACTTCGTGCAACCGGTGCCTCCTTTCATTGATGATACCAAACCGCGGCATGATACACCTGACCTCCATCCCACTATCATTCGATTTCACTGCCAATTTGTTGATGATCTCCGCGAACTCGGTTAGTTCAACATAGGGCGACATCTCATTAGCAATAAATAAAATTCTTTTTTTTGTTGACATTTGTGATTTATTATGAGTCTGTATAGTTTCCCAAAAGGGCTGCAAAGTTAAGATAATTTTCTTATAATCATTATACAC
>JAURWD010000340.1 GCA_030655145.1 Ferruginibacter sp. | reverse complement strand
TAATGACAGAACTGGTGCTACCGAACGATACGAATACATTCGGCAATTTGATGGGCGGACGACTGATGTACTGGATGGATATCGCTTCTGCACTGGCCGCGATGAAACATTCCGGCTCCCCGGTGGTTACGGCATCAGTGGACAATATTTCTTTTGAAAACCCGATCCGCCTGGGTAACGTTGTGCACATTGAAGCGAAGGTGAGCAGGGCCTTTACCAGCAGCATGGAAGTTCACATGAAGGTGTGGGGAGAAGACGCAATCAAACAGGTTAAATATAAAAGCAACGAAGCTTATTACACATTCGTTGCGTTGGATGGAGAAAGTAAACCTAAACAAGTGAACGCGTTGATCGCTGAAACGCCGGAAGAGCAAGAGTTATTCGCAGGTGCCCTTAGAAGAAGACAACTGAGGCTGGTATTGGGTGGAAAAATGAAAGCCGCGGATGCGGGAGAGCTAAAAGCATTATTCGCAGATTAATCCCCTGGTTGATAGTTAAAGGGCAACAGGTTAGCTGCCCGTTCGTACACCCAGTAACCGCCAAAAAACACAGAGAGCGGGTTTTCGACAATGCCATTACGATCTATAAAAAAGTATGCTTCGGTGAGATTAACGTAGGCCCGGAAACCCAATCGCATACTGCCCATCACCATCATTTTTCTAGCCAGGTAATTTTTGGAAGGAGGATTGCGACGGTATTGAACCATCAGCTTTCCTGGTACCGTTATCTTTAAATAACCCGTGTCTTTTTCGCTGACGCTGATTACTTGTGCCGGGGTTATCGTGACCGCAATATCCGCTGCCGGGGTTTTTTCTGATTTCGCCATCGGCTTCACCAGGTAAAGATCATATCCTTCTTCGTTTAGCTTATCATTGATCAAGGACCTGAAAAAATGAAGCGTGCTGCCAAAATATGCATCGCGGCGGTTTTTGATCCAGCGCTGTTTCTCGCCTAACTCCTCATACCGCGTATAGCCGTAGAAGTAAGTTGTACCATTTGTTTCATCGTAAGAAAATTCAACGAGTTGAAAACTAACTTTATATCCCAGTTGACTGTTGGTGATGATGATCGGTGTGTCAGAGTAGGCGTTGAAGCCGGTTGCGTTTGTTCCCCGTGTGAAATAAATGCTTTTTAAATTCTGCATCGAGCTGCGGTCTGCCTCCCGGGTTTGCCCCAGGAAGTTTTCTTTAAAGATCTCCAGGAAACGTTTTCGCCGGGCATCCGATAAAATGAGCACGTCTTTCATTTGTTCTTCTTTCGGAGTCAGCTGGCAAAGGAAAGTTTTGCCGTTTGTTTGGGCCGCGTTGATTTTTAAAACCAGGATCTCAAAACCAATGCTGGAAACGATCAGCTCGGTGTTGACCAGGTCAACATTCCGGAAAAAAAATTCTCCTTTATCATTTGAACTGGTACCAATGGAAGTGTTGTTGAAATACACACTTACGCCAGGTAAGGGCAAACCCGTTTCTCCATTCACAACCTTTCCGGACAGAGAAAGCTGACCGCTTACAACGGTTGAAAAAAACACCTGGAATAACAAACATAAAATTATAAAGGGGAATGTGAGTTGATTTTTGACCATAGGAATTACTCCAGCATTATTTATCCAGGGTGGTCATCAGGTGATGCTTGCTACGAAGCATAAATTTTTTACTTTGTTCAATTGCGTCCATAACTACTTCCAGGATGGTATCGCAATCGTCATCGTAATTGATCACCAGCGGATCTTTAAAGGTTACGGAAAGCAAAGAACCTTTCTTTTTAAACTTTAATCCTTTTTTATTGAATGCCCGCCAGTAGCCATTGATGACTACCGGAACCACAATGGGGCGATGTTGTTTGATGATAAAGGCCGTTCCTTTACGACCCGGAGCAAAGGGTTTGGTAGTGCCTTGCGGAAAGGTGATGACCCAGTTGTCGTGCAAGGCTCTTTCAATTTTACGCGTGTCGCTGGGATCCAGGTTTCTTCTTACTTCCTGTCCGTCCGAACGCCAGGTACGCTTCACCGTTATAGCGCCGGCCAGGCTAAAGAGTTTGCTGATCCAGTTGCTTTTCATTGTTTCCTCAGCTGCAACATATTTCACCCGCGTGAATGGCCACAATAAGTAGAAGGGTATACCCAATTTGTGTTTTTTGCGCCAGCTCACCGCGCAAAAAATATGAAGAAAAGTAATGACGTCCGCAAAATAAGTTTGATGATTACTGACAAACAAAACATTCTGTTTTGGCAGGTCATGTAATTTTTCCATGCCATTAATTTCGAGCTTATTGATAAGGTTGATACCGGGATAGGAAAAGGCGCCAACGACCGCGTACACGACACCCTGCACAAATTTGGTCTCCTTAAGTTTATCAATAAACGTTGACATGCAGGATTGTTTTAGCAGCGATCGTTTGTGCAATATACTGAAATAAGCTTTCGACCCGAATTGCATTTAGCTAATGGTATATGCACAATTGCTACGTATACCCGTTCAAGGATAGTGCCTAAATCTCCTGCCTGTTGAAGCGAGTTTTTTGGTGCCCGATTTTTGTGATACAATATATTTGCAGCTATGCGATTAAACACTGTGATTTTTGATATGGACGGTTTGCTCATCGACTCAGAACCGCTCTGGTACGAGGCTGCATACGAGGTCTTTGTTGCTTATGGGATTCAACTAACACCAAAAGAATATGCTACCACCACCGGGCTACGCACGAAAGAGTTTATTCAATGGTGGTTTCAACGATTCAACATCCAGGGGGTTGACGCGGGAGCAGTAGACAAAGCAATCACGACGGCAGTGATTGATAAAATTCAAACCAAGGGTAAAACACTTCCTGGCGTTGCGCATGTGTTGAACTATTTTATTCAACAAAAATTTAAGATTGGACTTGCGTCGTCTTCCGATATGTCGGTCATTGATGTGGTGGTAAACAAGCTGGGGATCAGGGAGCACATTTCCGTCATAGAATCAGCGGAAAAACTGGAATTTGGAAAACCTCATCCGCAAGTGTACCTCAATTGTGCGGCGGCTCTTAAAAGTTCACCGATTGAATGCCTTTGTTTTGAAGATTCTTTCAATGGTATGATCGCTGCAAAAGCAGCCCGAATGAAATGCATCGTCGTGCCTGCGAAAAGTGAGAGCCAGCACCCAAAATTTGGAGCGGCAGATCTGCGGCTTTCTTCCCTCATCAATTTTAATGGTTTGTTGTTGGAGGCCCTGGATTAAGTACCATTTTTCACAACCAAGTTGTTCAGCTAATTCTCCAAAGCTCACCGTCATTCGATCTTTGCAGATACTTCTTCTTAATGTTCATTTTCGCTACGCTTAGAATTTCGGGCAATTTAACCTGCGCATAGCCTTACGTGATAGTTTGTTGCCAGGATCGTGTGTTGCACGGTCATACATTTTCGCGGGCCTGATGGTGAAAGCGAGATAAAGGCCCCCATTTTGAGTTTGATTTTTAGCGAAAAGGTTGGCAAGGTTATGTGTGCCAAATAACACGGGGCCAGCTTTGAATGCGCCACCTACCCAAAGTTGTTTGCGGGTGTTGTAAACGATGGGCAAATAAACACCCACGGCTTTCATCTCCCATCTTGGGGTCAGGGCGGCCAGGTTCATGTCTCTGATCGCAATAACATTTTTGTTCACTAAAGCACTCAACTGGATAGTGACTTCAGCATTGATAAAAAAGTTTTGGGTGATGTGTTGGTCAAGGTTTACCACCAAACGTGCAGGCATATAAACTGAAAACTGGCCATTTAATTCGGTGAACGATTGCGCCAGGCCCGCGATGCTGTCGTTAAAGCTGTCAAATGAATTGACTCCGACAAATTTATTATTGATGATGGTGTCAGTAATGCCTGCTCTTCCGGCAACCACCACGCGACTGCTACTGCCATATTTGAACCTGTTGCGGCCAACATCCAGCAAAGAAATGCCGAGCTTGGTCTGGTAAGCGAAAGCGCTTTGTTCTTCCATATCTTCCGGCGCCAGGCGGATATATTCAATACCGAAATCGGCTCCAACGCTGTAGGAAGGATCGCTTAAAAAATCCCGCTTATTTTGACGATTTGTTTTATTGGTATCGAGCACGTCAAAATTTCGAGAATATCCATATTGCAGGTTTCCACTCTTCAGCAGGTAATAAGAACCGTTATTGTCGCTAACCTGGTCATAATGAAGATCTGAAGTCCGCATGTATCCACCGACAAGTGTCCTATTAAGTTTCAACGTAACACCCGCATTCAGCAGCCAGTTGCCTTTATCAAGTATTGTATGGGAAACCGAAGCATACAATTCGGCCCAACTGGTTGCCCGGAATTCGCCTGAGAGCGGCAGGTGTTCCAGATTGATCTTCATGTATTCACCCATGTAAAAGGTTGTATCCTGCCAGTTGGAAGTGCTGGTGCTGGCATATTGATAGTTTCGGAGGTTGGCACCTAATGCAATAGCAAGTTTACTATTCAGCGTGATCCTGGCATTCAACAACCGCAGATCCTGGTTGGCATAGACAAATCTTTTAAAAGTTCCGTTGGTGGATTCGATCTCGGCCGCTCCCGGTCCCGATAAAAAAGAGTACTTAGTTATCCTGAACGCATTGGTGGCCTGCTTAAATTGCAGGGATGCGGGAGTAATGTCCCAGGCATAAGGAACATGAAGGATGGAGGCAGGATTGTTTGCAATACCCAGGCTACCTGCGTAAGAAGATCCATGAATAGCGTGGTAATTTTGTCCTGCTGATTCACCCATTAAAACGAAAAAAGAAAGCAACAAAGCCAGGCTGAAAAACTTCATATAAAACAATCGTTGGGATCAGGAAACCAGTTGGTGTCAAAAGATACGATTTTAATCGGGTGTAAAACGTCTCCATTCAGGAGTTAAGTCCAACGATTTACAGAACTATCCAACCGCAAAATATAGGCTTAACCATTGACAATCAAGCACATTATGTCAATTCCTCAACCTTTATCCAACCGCAGGTTAAAAGCACATTATTTTAATCAACAAACTGCCTAAAAACCGGGCATTTCCAGGCTTTCCAAACACATATTTGCCTACCTTTGCCGTCCCGTTTAAAAACCCGGGGATTTATTATGTCATTTCATATTATTAAACAACTAAACGCAGATGCACAGGAAGGAGCAGCTACCAACGATGGTGCTGATACTGCTGCGACACCAAATGTGCCTGTGGAAGCTACGGAAGCGCAAGCTCCTGAAGCTACTGAGCCGGTTGTTGCTGAGGCACCGGTGGAAGAAAGAATTGTGACTGCTCATGATGATTTCGACTGGAGTGTTGACAAACGCAACGTTTCCAGCTACAACAAAGAAGAGAAAGCGAAGTACGACTCTGTGTACGACAACACTTTCAAGCAGATCAATGATGGCGAAATGATACAGGCAACTGTTGAAGCAATCACCAAAACTGATGCTGTGGTAAACATTGGTTTTAAAAGTGATGGTCTTATCTCTCTGAATGAATTCAGGGACATCGTTGGTGGTTTGAAAGTAGGCGATATCATTGAAGTAATGGTCGTTGAAAAAGAAGACCGCGATGGCAACCTTCACCTTAGCCGCAAACAAGCCCGTACCAGCAGAGCCTGGGAAAGAATTGTTGAGCTGCACAAAACCGGTGAAATTGTTACAGGTATCGTTACCAGCAAAACAAAAGGTGGCTTGATCGTGGATGTATTTGGTATGGAAACATTCTTACCAGGTAGCCAGATCGACGTTAAACCAGTTACGGATTACGATCAGTTCGTTGGCAAAACAATGGAATTTAAAGTGGTTAAGATCAACGAGACCATCAAGAATGCCGTTGTATCTCATAAAGCCCTTATTGAAAGCGATATCGAAGCACAACGTGCTGAGATCATCGGTAAACTGGAGAAAGGACAAGTATTGGAAGGTACCATCAAGAACATTACCGATTTCGGTGCGTTCCTTGATCTTGGTGGCTTAGATGGCTTGTTGTATATCACAGATATTTCATGGGGTCGTATCAACCATCCAACAGAAGTGCTGAAGATGGATCAGAAACTGAACGTTGTTGTATTGGATTTTGATGATGACAAAAAACGTATCAGCCTTGGCTTGAAACAATTGACTCCGCATCCTTGGGATACTTTGAGCGAAAACATCAAAGAAGGTGAAGTTGTAAAAGGTAAAGTTGTAAATATTGAAGACTACGGTGCGTTCCTTGAGATCATGCCGGGTGTTGAAGGTCTTGTTCACGTAAGTGAAATTACCTGGGCAAATACGCCGATCAATGCAAAAGAGTTCTTTAAATTGAACGACGAGTACGAAGCTAAAATTGTTACGCTGGATAAAGACACTCGCAAAATGAGTCTTTCCATCAAGCAAATGGCGAACGATCCGTGGAGTGAAATCGATGTGAAGTTCCCTGAGCATAGCAAACACACAGGCGTTGTTAAAAACATTACTCCTTACGGTGTATTTGTTGAACTGGCAACTGGTATTGGTGGTATGATCCACATCAGCGACCTGAGCTGGTTGAAGCGTTTCAACAACCCTAATGAGTACACAAAAGTTGGTGAGTCAATTGATGTGATCATTATGAACATTGATAAAGACGGACGCAAACTTCAGTTAGGCCACAAGCAAATTGAAGAAGATCCATGGAATTCCCTCGAAAGCACTTTCCACGTTGGGAGCTTGCATGAAGGAACCGTTATCAAAAAAGATGATAAAGGCGCTGTAGTTCAACTGCCTTACGGACTTGAAGGTTTTGCTCCTAACCGTCACCTGACTAAAGAAGATGGCAAGAGCATTGGTGCTGACGAGATCGCACAGTTTATGGTTATCGAATTTGACCGTAACGACAAGCGCATCGTGTTGAGCCATACCCGCCTTTGGGAACAAGCAATTGAAGAAGTGAAACAAGCTGAATTCAAAGAGAAAAAAGCTGACGCAGAAGTAACTAAAAAAGCGGTTAAAACTTTACAAAGCAAAGTAGAGAAATCCACTTTAGGTGATCTTGGTGTATTGGCTGGTTTGAAAGCGAAAATGGATAGTGCTGCTGCCGACCAGGCTGCTGCATCATCTGACGAAGCAAAAGAAGAACCAAAAGCTGAGTAATTCAGATTCGATACGTTTAAAGATCCCATTGCGAAAGCAGTGGGATTTTTTTATGCATGCTATTTGCGTAAAACCAATGATTTCGATTCTCTATCTTCCTTTTATCGGAGCTGCATTTGGTATCTTTGCAACCGATCTTTTCCTGTAAGACCCGGAGGGTTTTTATCACCTGGGAATAAATAAATACAA
>JAURWD010000161.1 GCA_030655145.1 Ferruginibacter sp. | reverse complement strand
TGGTATCAGGGTTGGCATTTGCTGGTAATCCCGGGTGCCATTAGAATTGTCGACACCAAAATTGAATTTGTAAGTCAACCCTTCGATGATCTTAACCGATGCGGAGATATTACCGAGGATGCGGTTGATCCGGGTGATGTCCTTATCGATGTCAAAATATTGAAGAGGGTTGTTGATGTTCTGGTATTGAGCGGGCTTTCCGTCAGGACCATACGCTGGATAAGTTGGGTTGTTAGAAAGTGCGTCGCCCAGGGCACCCGCGATGGATGGCCGGTTGTTTACGGTACCGGTGCTGGTTAAGTTGGCCTCTATGATCAACCGGTCTTTCAAAAACCGCTGGGTGGCATTGAAGCGCCCGGTGTACCGGTCAAAATCGTTGCGTTTTATGATACCCTGCTGTTTCTGTAATCCAAAAGATGCATAATAGGTGAGTTTTTCTGCACCACCACTCAGGGCGACATTGTAATTCTGGGTCAGCGCCTTCCGGGTGATTTCTTTCTGCCAATCGGTATTGCCTCCTTTATCATCCAATACGCCTCCACCTTTCACAACCTGTGTTCTATATTCATCCGCGCTGAAAACCGGGAGGGCTCTTGCAAGGGTTGACACGCCCAAGCTTGTGCTGAGGGTCAGAATCGATAACCCGGCTTTTCCTCTTTTCGTAGTTACCAGTATTACACCATTGGAACCACGCGATCCATAGATTGCAGTTGCCGATGCATCTTTTAACACGTCAATTGATTCAATATCCTGTGGATTGATAAAATTGAGCGGGTTACCACCACCGGTGCCGTTGTTGTCAAGGGCTACCCCATCAACCACGAACAACGGGGTGCTTTGTGCACGGAGGCTACCCGGGCCGCGAATGGTGATGCCCATAGAACCTCCCGGTTCGCCACTGGCAGAAGTTACATTTACACCGGCCACTTTACCCTGTAGTAGTTGTTCCGGCGAGTTGATGATACCGCGGTTGAACGCTTCGCTTTTAACCGATTTTACGGCCCCGGTAACATCTTTTTTATTTTGAGTTCCGTAGCCCACAACCACCACCTGGGTTAAGTCGCCGCTGGCGGGAACAAGAAGAAAGTTTACAGTGGTTTTCCCTTGCACAGGTAATTCCTGCGTGGTATACCCAACGAAACTTACCACCAATACAGCGGCATCGTTGGCAACTGAAACTGAATAATTGCCGGTTGCATCGGACGAGGTGCTGGTGTTGGTTCCTTTTACTGAAATAGTGGCACCACTCAGCGAGCTACCGGTATTGGCATCGGTGATCTTTCCCTGGATGGTTTGCGCCGCCGGAACTTCGGTACGGCCGGGGGGAAGTTCCGTAGCATAACCCGGAGGTAAGCCCGAAACGGAGAAAACAAGGCAAAGAAAGACCGGCAAAAAACCGGCGCTAAGGGTTGTTTTTTTTCTCATAATAATCATGGAATTAATGGTTGTTGTAAATAAGAACGCAAAAAAAGTCAATCGTTGATGGTATAATCCGGGAGATGCCTTTGATAACATTTTGATAGCAATACTTTCATGAAAAATTAATCCGCGGCGAATTGTGGTAATAAAAAACAGTCTCTTCGCCAGGCAATTTGGGAACGACACACAACATGTAGGTAAGTTGATTATTTCTCAAAGGAATGATTTGACAATCGTTGTTTGGTAATGGCACTCAAATATCGCACATTGTTAACCGTTAGTAAAGTTTCTTATCCATAAAACCTTCGGGTACGGCTGGGAAAGTTTCAATTAAGTAACGGACCTGTGACAAATCTTTTGTTTTTGGGAACTTCCTTTTTGATTCTCATTCAGCATGTTTGGCAGGTGCAGGAAGTATGGCGATAAAGATAATATAAAAACCTTCATAACATAATGCATTTACTAACAACGGTTTGCCTGTGATAGTGAACGGCTGCAAATCGTTATGAAGGAGATTTAGAGAAAAAACTGACCAGGTATTGGTCGGAAGATGGCTGCCTCTTTCTGTGGTAATTGTTGCCTGTTTTAATTAAATAGCACAGTTATCAGTTAATTCAGCACACTTAATAAATGGAAACAAAAGCAATGGTGGATGCCCGTATTTTCGCCTCGGTTTTTCATAGGATATTGGATTTTAAAGCGGGACTGGATTTCTATCCTGGTCCCTTTTTTTTTGCTTCCAATCTTTTTAAAGCGCTTTTTAGCGCCTCATCGCATACCTAATCCCCCAGGAATACAGTCCATCTAAATTGCACGCTATCGCACTCAAACATTTACTTATTCACCGGCAAACTGCCGGGAATCTACCCGTCGCTTTGTAAGTTACAATAAGGCAATATGGCGTATTTTGCACCTCTTTTCAATTTATAGGTAATCTATGCTGGAGCTTTGCGCAGTGGGGCACATCACCCTCGACAAAATTCAAACAACCCGTTCTGTGAAATATATGCCAGGGGGCACCGCCTGGTATTTCTCCAAAGCATTGCGCAATCTCAATATGGAATACCTGCTGGTGACTGCTGTGGGCGCTACCGAAATGAACATTGTGGAAGATCTGCAGCAAGAAGGGATAAACATCATTTCACTGCCAAGTGAGCACACGGTTTATTTTGAAAACATCTATCCCGAAAACCAGGACCACCGAGAACAAAACGTGCACAACACAGCCGACCCGTTTACGCTGGAAAATATGCCAGTGATCGACGCGGGGATCTTTCACCTGGGGCCTTTGTTAAACTCCGACCTTACCGCCGAGCTGATGATCGACTTGGCGAAAAAAGGGATCGTTTCCCTCGACATCCAGGGCTTGCTGCGTTTCACGGAGAACAGGAAGGTTTATTACAAGGACTGGGTGGATAAATGCAAGGTTCTCCCCTACATTTCGATCCTGAAGGCCAATGAATACGAAATGGAGATCCTTACCGGTACCACCGATGTAAGGCAGGGAGCAAAAATGCTTGCCGATCTTGGAGTAAAAGAAGTGATCATTACCTGCGGCAGCAAAGGCTCGCTCATTTATACAGGTGACATTTTCATGAACATCCCTGCCCTGGTACCGGAGAAAACGATTGATACAACCGGCTGCGGAGACACTTATATGGCCGGCTACCTGTACAAAAAAGTGAAGGGCGCTACCCCGGAAGAATGTGGATTGTTTGGGGCTGCCATGGCAACTTTAAAAATTCAATCCTTCGGTCCTTTTCATGGCACCATTGCCGATGTGGAAAAACTGATCGCTACCCTTCCCTCCGTAAATCCTGCTTAATTATTCGCCGCGGGGAAAGCAAACTTCCCTTGCTTTATGGTTCTTTTCGCTATAAGATTTCCTTCCTGCATAAACGGATACCCCGCTTTGCAACCGCATCAGTTTGGAGGTTCGCAGCGCTAGCTCCATTGCCTATTAGTCCTTACATTTGTGAGAGCGGATTTCCTACCTTTTTCGTTGTCAGAAATCAAATCGTCTCAGCATCATTTAACAGGATCAGCGAACAGGGTGAATTAGTTTTTACGGCTTTTGATCATATAACATTCAGAGGCTAACCTGGACGCTTTTTTATTAAAATTTCAACATGAATTTAACCACGCATCCTAATAATTTTCCAATTGTTGGTATTGGCGCATCCGCAGGTGGCTTATCTG
>JAURWD010000160.1 GCA_030655145.1 Ferruginibacter sp. | reverse complement strand
TTTTGGTCGTTTAAATTCCTCGTATACCCACGGCGTTGGAAAATGGATCCGCGCCACGCCAATGGTGCTGATCATGCTGGTATGTTTGTTTGTCGGATTGTTTTTCCTTTTCAATAGTAAGCCTTCAGGATTTATTCCTTCGGAGGATGAAGGACGGATGTTCGTTACTTACGAAATGCCCGAAGCAACTTCCACAACGAGGAGCAAGCAAATGTTGCTTGATATCATGGATACTGTTCGCAGTGTTCCGGGTATCCGTACGGTCGGTGGACTTGCAGGTTTAAACATCATTAGCTTTTCAAGTAAGTCGAACGTGGGAACCATGTTTGTGAACTTACACCCCTGGGATGACCGTACAACACCTGAGACACAATTGAAGAGTATCATGGCGGAGATTCAGAAACGCACGGCTCACTTCAAGGAGGCGCGGGTTATGGCGATCGCACCGCCTGCGATCCCGGGACTTGGCCAAACGGCTGGGTTCACTTTTGAACTGCAACAAACCACCAGCACAGATGACATTCAGCAATTCGAGGTGGTGGCGCGTAAATTTCTTGCCGAGGTGAACAAGCGCCCGGAGATCGGCGGCGCCTTTACATTCTTTACCTCTCATACACCGAGTTATCGGATTGATGTAGATAAAGAAAAAGCAAAACAGTTAGGCGTTTCCGTTGCAGAGGTGTACAGCACCATGTCAACGCTGTTGGGAAGCTCTTATGTGAATGACTTTAATTTATACGGTCGAAATTTCCGCGTGGTAACGCAGGGCGATAGCACCTCGCGATCGTCTGTAGCCGAAATTGGAAAATACTATGTGCGCAACAGCCAGGGCAATATGATCCCGCTAAGTTCGCTGGTCACGAATTCCGTGGTTGAAAGTCCATCCCTCATTTCTCACTACAATATCTACCGGGCGATCGAGATCAACGGTTCTCCAAGGCCAGGCTTTAGTAGTGGTCAAGCCATCAATGCACTTCGTGAAGTTGCGGCGCAAACACTACCTGCAGGTTATGGTTACGAGTTTTCCGGCTTAAGCCGGGAAGAGATCAAAGCAGGTGATTCAACCATCATGATCTTTTCGATCTCCCTGATCTTTGTTTTCCTTTTCCTTGCAGCCTTATACGAAAGCTGGTCGGTTCCATTCTCTGTATTGTTCGCGGTTCCGATCGGTGCATTTGGTTCCATCCTTACGTTGACGTTTTTACCAAACCTTACCAACAACGTATATGCGCAGATTGGTTTGATCACGCTGATCGGTCTTGCTGCAAAAAATGCGATCCTGATCGTGGAGTTTGCGAAAGAGCGGGTTGACCGTGGGGTAGATGTAGTTGCTGCAACTTTGCAGGCGGTTCATCTGCGTTTACGCCCCATTGTTATGACCTCGCTCGCGTTTATCCTTGGTGTATTGCCACTTGCCTTCGCCAGTGGTGCGGCAGCAGAGTCGCGTAAAACAATTGGTTGGACTGTATTTGGGGGAATGATCTCGGCAACAACGCTTGCCATCTTCGTGGTGCCGGTGCTGTTCGTGCTGATCACCAAATTGTCGTACGGCAAAAAAATGACGCGACTTAAAAAAGAACAACACGACGAACATGAACTTGATAGAACGATCCAGGAAAAAAATATCGGGTAAAGCTACTCAACTAATCAACAAGCCGGCTGCTCATCACAGCCGGTTTTATTTTGTTTGGTCTTCGATGGATTCATCGAGGCCGGCCGCTTGTTTTACCACCGCAACTGTGACGAGTAGTTGACCAATGTGGCGCATGGTATGTTCTGCCGCATGCACAAGTAAACCTATTACCGTACTGGGTAGTCCTGCTCTTCCAACCCCGCGGTAGTCCGTTAGGATAGCTTCGCTTGTATTTTTTAATTGTTCCAATGCAGCTCCGACCTGTTTTTCAAAGGCTTCCACGAGTTCCTGTGTTTGAATTCCGTTTTCTGTATCCTTTCCTTCACCTGAAAGGAAGTTGAATTGTGCTTCGGTTAAGCCCTCGTTGCGGGCATAGGTAAAAACGCGATCAAGCACACCTCGCAGGTGATGCAAATGAAACCCTGCAGACGCCAGGTTTGCTGGTCGTTCCCAAAGCAGTGCTGCCGGGAAATCCCGCATCAGTTCATCAACTTCTTCAACTGCCTGTACTAACGCGTGCGCAACAGGTTGCAATAAAGCAGGAATGCCAGGTAGTGGTCCGCGTTGCCACACTTCGGGTTGGGGAGTTTTCATTTATTTTTTCTTGTGAAGTTAAAAAGCCTGCTTCGCAATAGGAATATCCTCTTTAAGAATTCATAAAAAATTTTGCTTAATGAGCGTTCTCTTCTACACCATCTGTTGTATTGTATTTATTATACTTTTTGATTAATATTGATTCCTCTCAGCCCAAGGAAGAAAAAGATTCGATCATGCCTCACTCCAACATACCGGTAAGGCATAAACGAAAATACGGTGTCGCATATACGTTGCAAATCCTTACATCTTAAAAATTCCATATGAACCTGACAGATCATTTATCAAACAAGACCTTTCCCAAACGAATGCTCGCCCTCGATGGCGGCGGTATCAGGGGGGCGCTCACACTTGGGTACCTGCAACGCCTCGAAGACATCCTGCGGAAGCAGCATGGTAACAACAAAGCCTTTCGCCTTTGTGACTATTTCGATCTCATTGGTGGTACCAGTACCGGGTCCATCATTGCCTCGGCCCTGGCAATTGGATTGAGTGTTGTGGAAATCAAGAACATGTACATGGATCTCGGCGCGAAGATCTTTGCCAAAAAATACAAATGGTGGAAAATATTTGAGGTAGATGATCTGCTAAAAGCGGGATATGACGAAAGGCCTTTGGAAGAGCAATTGCAGAACGTGTTTGGTGATATCACTCTCGGCAGTGATCGCATTAAGACAGGTCTTTGCATTATCGCAAAACGTGCAGACACAAACAGTGTGTGGCCGCTGATCAATCACCCGGCAGGGAAATATTTTGATACTGCTGACGGTACTAATAAGGACATATTGCTTTGGAAAGCGGTGCGGGCAAGTTCAGCTGCACCAACCTATTTTTTACCACAAATGATCGATGTGGGTGGTGGCCTGAAAGAAGCGGCCTTCGTGGATGGTGGTGTGAGTATGGCCAACAACCCGGCTTTGCAAATGTTGATGGTCGCCACCTTGCAAGGTTTTCCCTTCAAATGGAAATGGGGAGCCGACAACCTCCTTGTAGTTTCTGTCGGCACGGGCATGAGCAGGTGGAAGAAGCTCCCCGTCGACGTAAAAAAGAATAACATTTTAAAATGGGCCCAGCAACTTCCGGATATGCTGATGCAGGATGCAAGCTGGCAGAACCAATTGTTGCTACAATGGTTTTCAAACTCTCCAAATCCCTGGGAAATAGATGGCGAATGTGGCAAGCTGGAAAATGATTTCATCGGTAGCGTAAAGAAGGATAAAGGGTTTATTTCCTACCTGCGCTACAATACCTGGCTGGATGCGGAAAACCTGAAATCGCTTATGAATAAAGATTACACGAAGAAAGAGATCGATGATCTTGTTGAGATGAGCAATGCCGCGAGCAGGTTTGAGTTATACGACATTGGGGCCAAAGATGCAGCCAAACTTATGACTGAATCTCATTTTCCTGACTCCTTTAAAATTTCAACATAACATGCGACCACTCTGTTTTGTATTGATGCCTTTTGGCACGAAAAGAGACGCGT
>JAURWD010000339.1 GCA_030655145.1 Ferruginibacter sp. | reverse complement strand
AATTCCCCCGTCGCCGACATTAAAGAAGGCTGGATAGTTAAAACCAACAATTTGATACAATGCATATAACAAATAGGGGAGCAGGTAACAGGTAAGGGTACTCGTTCCTGCTGGCTTGATGAGTTTGAACCAATCCTGCTTTCCGTGGGTGTCAATTAGCCAGCTTAACAAGGCAAAAATAACAGTGGAAATTCCACTGCAAATTAATACCCAGGCCGGGGTTGAATGTATTTTTGAAATCCCTTCGGCCAGGGGCCGGATCGATAAGCCCGCGACAATCATTACAACACCAACGAGTAAAGCCAGCGGCAAAAAGTTACCGCGTTTATGTTTGTCGACCAGGTGCTGGTACCACACCGAGATACAAATACCGCTCATGACGATGGTAGCCGAAGAGGCATCGCCAAGCACCGGGATCTGCATCGTGAGTAATCCTGTATGGGAGCCAATGTTGATCGCTAACAACAGTGCGAATGCGGCCAGAACGAACCAGCGCCTGTCTTGCAAAAGCAGGTAAATCAATGCAGATACAAGGTACGCCCAGCCAATGATCCCCAGGATGCCCCACCAGTGTGGCCGCATGGGTTCTGGTGCCGCTTCTGTACCACCTTTGAAAATAATGGCTAAGAAGGCGAGGAGCAGCACACCGACGCCTATCAAAAGGTATTTCAATTTTGTAGACACTTTCGAGCTATAATTCAGCCAGATAAGGAAGAAACTAACCGTAATGCCTATCTGCCAGGCAGGCAGCGGGAAAGAAGCAGCGGGGTTATAGTTTTCGAGGTTTACATGAAAGAAGCCCATTACTATCAGCGCAAGCGAGCGGGTGAGAATATAGCCTGCTACCTGCAGGTGCGAATGTCCTTTGTCGTAGCGGCTACCAATAGCAATGGGTAGCGAAAGCCCGACAATGAAAAGAAAAGCAGGAAAGACTGTATCCGCAAAACCCAATCCATCCTCATCTGCCTTAACATGGTCGATCCAGGCGGGGATGCCGGTCACGCTGCTTACATCATTCACAAAGATCATGAACAGCATAGTGATGGCACGGAAGACATCGATGGAGCGAAGGCGTGAGCTTTTTTTTTGCATGGATTGTGGCAGAAATTTTGAAGGACAAGAAGCGCTTGCGGCCGGTCTCAAAATCAGGGTACAAAGAATCTTATTTTATGCCAGCAATTTGCACGATCATTCAAGTATTTTTGCGCTTCCATTAACATCATCTTTCTCCAGCTTGCTTTAAATTTTTTATATGAAATCGTTTTCTTTAATAGCAATCGCCTCCTCGTTTTTATTGAGCGCCGATCTGCAGGCCCAACAATCGGTAAGTGCGTGGGTAACAGATGCGGATGCAAACATTCTTTTTAAAAAGCAAGCCAACATACCTGTGAAAGGCAAGCCCATGGCGAACGCGCCGTTGATCACAATCAACGCTGACAGTGTCTTCCAGGAAATTGACGGCTTTGGGTTTGCACTAACGGGTGGTAGTGCTTCTCACCTTATTAAAATGAGTCCGGCGGCAAGGGCCGCGTTGTTAAAGGAGTTATTCAGGAACGATGGGAATAACATTGGTACCAGTTACCTGCGCCTTAGCATTGGTGCATCTGACCTGAATGAAAAAGTATTTTCCTATAATGATCTACCGGCCGGGGAAACGGATACGGCGCTGTTAAAATTTGATTTGGGCCCTGATCGGGCGGACGTAATACCGGTGATGAAGGAGATTTTGAAGATATATCCATCCATTAAAATCATGGGTTCGCCCTGGTCACCACCAACCTGGATGAAGACGAATAATGATACCCGTGGGGGCAGTCTTAACCCTGCATACTACAACGCATATGCGAAATATTTTGTGCGCTACATCCAGGACATGCAGAAAGAAGGCATTCGCATCGATGCGGTGACCGTTCAAAACGAGCCGCTGCACCCGGGTAACAATCCAAGTTTACTCATGCTGGCTCCTGACCAGGCCATTTTTGTGAGAGATCATCTAGGGCCTGCTTTCAAAGCCGCGGGCATCAAGACAAAAATTATTATTTATGACCATAATGCCGACCGTCCCGATTATCCCATCTCGATCCTGAATGATCCCGAAGCGAAAAAGTACATCGATGGTTCGGCATTTCACTTATATGGTGGAAAGATCGAAGCGCTCAGCGAAGTGCATAATGCGCATCCTGACAAGCACCTTTATTTTACAGAGCAATGGGTTGGCGGACCAGGAAATTATAAGAAAGATATTTTTGAACACATCCAGAATTTGATCATAGGCGCAAGTCGTAACTGGAGTCGTACGGTGATTGAATGGAACCTTGCAGCAAATTCTACTTATGATCCGCATACAGACCGCGGCGGATGCGATCGTTGCCTGGGTGCGGTATCTATTGATGGAGATAAGGTCAAAAGAAATCCTGCTTATTACATCATCGCCCACGCTGCAAAATTTGTTCGCCCCGGATCTAAAAGGATAGCTTCCAATATAGCTTGCGACCTGGAAAATGTTGCGTTTAAAAATCCTGCCGGGAATGTCGTATTGGTTGTTTTAAACACTGGAAAGCAAGCCACAAAATTTGAGGTAAAGGCCGGTAAAAAAGTATTCACAACTAAACTGAATCCGGGGGCTGTTGGCACCTACGTTTTCTAAACCTTTCCGACGCACAATAGCGCCGGATTGAGTTCATTTACTTCTTTGCCTTGATGCAAAGAAGTAACAAGAAAGATCAAGGCTGCGAATATATAGCTAAGATTTACTCCGCTCCGCAAATTTCTTAACGCTATTTATTCGAGGCCGGGGTAAGGCGCTCAACGCTGACGTTTTGAAGAAGTCAGTTGTGTTGCTTGCACCTTTGTGAAATGATTTTTTTAGAGATAAGGATACCCGACCAAACATCACTGAATATCCACCATTATTTTTGAGTAGATGGGTCGATTCATTTCACTTCTTTGGTAAGATTTATTCAGTCGGTGTTTCAGCTGGTTACACACGCTTAACTCATAAATGAATATTTTAAGAATACCTAATTTTTTAAACTTGTAAAAGGGTGCATATTTGAAGCGGGAAGGTTATTTGAAAAGGTTACCGTGATTTCAGTTAATTGAATCACACAATGTTTAGGAACGCGATAAACCGGGAAGAGGACCAAGTGAAAACTCACCGGACAGTTTTTTCCATAGCAAAATAATTACCAAAAGCCAACTTGCTTAACACCAGCCCACCCCCGGGGAATTAACATTTTTTGTTAGTAAAATTTATTTTCCTGAAAGTATTTTTAAAATATATTTAGTCTATGGAATCGCATTATAAGACCTTGCAAACTATATATAACATCACTGTACAAGACCCCCAGCCAACAACTTATCAAATTCGTCCCCGTGAGATCATTCTTCGCCAGTTCCAGGACTGGAATGTGATACAGCAGGACTTACAATTACTTGAAGAAGAAGGGTTAGTTACCACCAGTCAGAAGGATACACTCATCATCACCATCACACCTGATGGTATTCAAAAAATAAACTCCGAAAATTTCACTTTCCAAAGTTAGCAGCAGCTGGTTGAGTGCAACGGCTCAAGCCCCTTTCTGAAATCTTTATGCAACAAAATAGTACGCTAAAAAAGTTATCAGAAATTCTGCATATCAGTGTGTCTACCGTATCGAGGGCACTCAAAAATCATCCTGACATTTCTGAAGAAACAAAGAAGAAGGTAAAGGAACTTGCGGCGGCGCTTGAATATGAACCCAATAGCTATGCGATTCATTTACGCAACAATACTAGTAACATCCTTGGGATACTTGTTCCCTCCGTCGACAATTTTTTTTACGATTCTTTTATTGCCGCAGTGGAGCAGGAGGCCCGTCAAATGCAATATTCGGTGTTGATCATGCAATCCGGCGAGAGTATGGAAGCGGAGATGGCCAACCTGAAAGTGATGAAGAACAACCGCATCGCCGGTGTGTTTGTTTCGCTAACCACCGAGACTGATAGCATTGCCCATTTTTTAAAACTGCAGGACCAGAACATTCCAGTATTATTTTTTGACCGCGTGCCTAATTATGAATCCTGCAATAAAATATGCCTCGCCGACCGTCCTGCAGCCCGCATTGCCGCTGAAGCGATCATCTCGAAACAAAAGAAAAATGTATTGGCGCTTTTTGGGCATCCGAATCTCACCATTTCGCAAAAACGCCACAGTTCTTTCAGTGAAACTTTTAAGTCCTTGTCCCCGGATGCAAAACTGACCAATGATTTCCCGCTTGATATGCACGATGCCAAACGTATGACAAATGAGGCGCTGGATAAACCCGATCGTCCCGATGCAGTTTTTTGCATGGGCGATTTAATTCTTATCGGGGCGATGCAGGCGATTCATGAACGTGGGCTGCGCGTGCCGGAAGACATTGCGATCATCAGCATCAGCAATGGGTTTATTCCAACCCTATACAATCCGCGGATCACCTACGTGGAAACCAGTGGATATAAATTAGGTAAACTCGCTTTCAAGAGAATGATGAGTTGTTTATCCGGCAACACTTTTTTACAGGAATTAACCGTCGATTCCATGCTCGTGGAAGGCGGTTCACTCTAGCCTTAGCTTATTTGCATTCTTCCTCAACCCAGCTCGCTTAGTTTTTTCAGTGCCTTGCGCATATCAATTCCCTTTCCTAAAACCGGCTTAAAAACATCACCTAATTCGCGGATCCTCGCGATGGAATTGTTGATATTAAAATCCGACATCTTCAAACCCTTTTTAACTTCTTCCCAATGAAGCGGCATCGACACTGTGGCGCCGGGTTTGGGCCGCAGAGAATAGATCGCGGCCAGCGTAGCGCCCGGTCGGTTCTGTAAGAAATCAATGTATAATTTTCCTTTTCGTTTAGAGGTCAGCCTTTCAATGCTGGTAAATTTCGGCAACTGGTCGTGAACGAGATGGGCGATCAGACGGGCAAATTCTTTTGACTCCTCGTAAGTGTATTTTGCGCCTAATGGGATGTAAATATGAAGCCCGGTAGAGCCCGAGGTTTTGCAGTAAGAATCAATGCCCGCAGCCGAAAGTAATTGATAAGTTACCAACGCTGTTTCTATCACCTGGTCGAAATGATTTTTATCCGGGTCCAGGTCGATGATGCAATAGTCGGGATGGTCAGGTTTCGAAATGGTGCTGCTCCATGGATTCAGTTCGATGCAACCCAGCGAAGCCATGTAAAGCAAGGTTGCTTCGTCGTTGCAGATCATATAATTTTTTTGTTGCCCTTCACTGGTATAGGGAAAGGTTTTGATCCAGGCAGGCACTTTACCCGTTACATCTTTCTGGTAAAAGCTGATGCCATTGATCCCATTGGGAAATCGATTGAGTGACTGCGGCCGGTTTTTCAGGTAGGGCACAATGAAGGGCGCCACCTGGTAATAGTAATTCAGCATATCCCGCTTCGTGAATTTCTCTTTGGGCCAGTAAACCTTGCTGAGGTTGGTAAATTTTATCTCATGCCCGCCGATCTTTCTTACCTGCGTTTCGTCCCCAGGATTTAGAAAAGTCTTACGGTCGCCTGCGCTCCGCGGCTTAAGGTATTGTTGGTCTGCAACCGTGGATTTTTCTTTTTTACCCTTCAAGATTTTTTCTGCCGGCACTTCCTTTTCCAGCACCACATTTTTCGCAGGCTTATCTTCCCGCATGCCTTCAAAAGAAGGATGGCGCATAACGCCGTCTTCCGTCATCTCCCGGTATGAAACTTCACAAACGAGTTTCGGTTTTAGCCAGGTCGCCGCCGCCATGGGCGGATTAGGACGAAATCTTGACGGCTTGTTGATGTCAGGAATGCTGGTAAAGGGTGATTTGTCAGTGATTAAGGGTTGAAACTGTTTTTTCATTTCTGCCTGCAATTTGGCACTGAAGCCTGTACCTATCTTACCGGTGTAAACGAGTTTGTTACCTTCAAAAATACCAACCAGGAGTGAACTAAATGCCTTGGTACTTCCTTCATTTTTTGTAAAGCCGCCGATCACAACTTCCTGTCGCGTTTGTGTTTTTATCTTAAGCCAGTCGCGGGTACGATCTCCAACATTATAGGTTGATGAATTTCGTTTCGCCATGATCCCTTCCAGGCCCATCTTTTCGGCAGTATGATAAAAATCAAGACCGCTTGTGTCGAAACTTTCGCTTAGGATGATGGTGTCATTTTCCGGAATACTATTTTTGAGAATTTCCCGTCTTTCCGATAAGGGTAAACCGGTCAATGATTTTCCTTCGAGCCATAGAATATCGAACAAGTAAAACAGAAGCGTACCATCGGCTTCGCTTCGCCAGTTTTGCAACTTCGAAAAGTTGGCCATTCCTTTTTCATCCGCGACAATGATCTCGCCATCTATCACGGCATTGATCTTCCAGGCCTTCAAAGCCTGGTATACCGAATAAAATTTCTCTTCAAATGATTTGTTATTCCGGGAGCGCAAACTCACCACGCCTTTGTTCAGGTAAGCCAGGGCCCTGTAGCCGTCCCACTTAATTTCGTATGACCATCCTGGTTCATCAAAAGGTTTATCCACGAGGGTAGCAAGCATGGGTTGCAGGTCTTCGGGGAAGGCCGCTTTCACCCCTTTGTTGTTCACTGAAACTTTACTGGTTTTTGAAACCAGTGTTCCCTTCCCGTTTGATGTTGTAGCGATCTTTTTGGGGGAATTTATTTCGTCTTTTGCCGGGCTTCCAGGCTTTACAGAAGTTTGCCCATAAATGGTAGAAGATGTTTTTTCAACCTGCTCAATGGTTTTGCCCGACACAACAGACTTAGCTTTTTTTGTTACGTCAGTCGTCTTTGCATATTTATCTTCCATCTTCATTAACAGCCAGGCGTTCTCTTGTTTGTTGTAAGATTTCACTAACGCGAAAGCGCCCTTCAACTTTTTGCCTTTCAGAATAATCTTCAATTTGCCGGCCCGCAATTCTTTTAGCAGGCTTTTTTCGATCTCTTTTTTTTCGCTGGCAGTTGATTCCGCAGGCTCGTAAGTACCCTCGTCCCAAACGATCACGGTGCCGCCACCATATTGCCCTTTAGGAATGATGCCTTCAAAATCGCGATAGTCATAAGGATGGTCTTCCACCATCATGGCGAGTCGCTTTACTTCCGGGTCCGTGGAAGGTCCCTTGGGAACGGCCCAACTCTTGAGCACGCCTTCCATCTCAAGCCGGAAATCATAATGAAGATGTGAAGCCGCGTGCTTTTGAACTACAAAACGAAGTTGTTGGTCCGCAGATTTTCCGCCCGTAGGTTCGGGCGTAATAGAAAAAGATCGTTTTTGCTTATACTTGGTGAGTGCCATACGAATGACATAAAAATTCTGTGCCAATTAATCCTGTCATTGTCTTTGGTCTAACGAGCAAACTATTTTTACGCTGTCGCTTTTTTCAACAAAATGGTTTGTAAATTCAAGGAGAAAAAACAGCATGACACCACCGATCATCTTTGCGCTCCGGAAGAAGTACATCCGCAAATTCAGGAAAGCAAAAGCCACCACGCAGGAGCGAGCCATCAATCCTAAGGCGCATGGTATCCGGACCGGGTTGGTCTTTAGTAAATTAATTCATGAAGGGGTAATTTGCCGTGTCGGCGAGGATCGGTTTTATTTGAACGAGGCAGCGGAAAAATCGTCGACAA
>JAURWD010000338.1 GCA_030655145.1 Ferruginibacter sp. | reverse complement strand
TGGCGAAATTATCCATGAGCCGGCTAATGGCCATCGTTTGTTTGTATAATACTTCGGGATTTGAAAGTTCTTCACTTAGCGTTAATAACAAAGCGTCCTTCAGGCCGTAAATGTAGGCCGCTGTCTCCCTTGGTGAAAAGCCTTGTTTGGCCCGCGAAAGCGAGATGGAAGAAAGTATGTCAACGACATTTTCAAAATCTCTGGAGTCGCCATTATCAATATTGTCGTCGCTTAAGCTATTGATGAACGAGGTTAACAATTCCTCCGATTGGGACCGGACTTCTTCATTACTGATCAGGTCTTCTCTTAATGCATCATCGGCAGCCTGGGCTTTGATCCATTTTTCAATAATTGCATTTTTCTTCTTTTGAAATATTTTTACTGATTCATTTTTCATGATCGATGTTTGATTGAAATTGTTGATTGAAAAAGTTTGTAAGGTCAGCTGTCAGCTGGGTTAAGTTTGTTGGTTTGGTAATAAAATGGACGGCGCCTAAAGCCTGGGTTTCGTTTATATCATGCTTTTCGCTTGAGGTGCTGTAGATTACTACAGGTATTTGGGCAGTTTTGCTATTGCTTTTCAATTGTTTCAAACAGGCACGGCCGTTAATACCGGGCATATTCAAATCGAGAAAAATAAAATCGGGAATAAAATCGCTGTTTTCAAGCTTCTCATAGGCCATTGTTGCCCCACTGGCCATTTGGCAGTTTACATTAATATCAGCATCGGAAAGCGCTATCTTAAAAAAATCCCTGTCATCTTCATCGTCATCTATCAATAATATAACTACAGACTTATTCGCCAGCATTCGCGGAAAGGGTTTAAAAATGTAGGTGAAAATACTTTCTTTTGCTTTATCGAGATCACATAAACGCATTTCCTTCAAAGAAATATTGGTAAGGCTAATGACTCGCATATAATTCCTCTGTTTACCAATCGCCGCTGTTTGATTAACAATTCCGTAGAAAACGAGTAACGTCTTCGCCCGGTTCTATGAGGTTTGTATTTTACCGGCTAATTTCATGGTATGGAAGCCCAACCTTTTCACCAGGTGCTGCAGGTCAATGGTACTCATTACACCTATTTCATTCGCCCCTTTGTTTTAAAAAATGGTTTGGGCTTTGCAATCGCGTTGCTGGATGAATATGTTGTATGGGACGCTTCCTCAACTTTTTATAAGCTTTACCGAACAAGAGAAGGCAATTGGTACGACATGACAGATGTGAACCCTGATCATAGCGCAGCCTTAGTTTTGAATTTGAAAATGGCAATTGAAGAACGGGAAGGATAACATGTTGCATCCTATTTCTTCAGGAACGGATTAGTTCCAACATCCACATAGCACAAGCAATTTTTTTATAAATGCACCCGATCGTGGAAGTGAAATAGGGGAGCGAAGAAGACTGAGTGCAGGGAGTTTTGGATAGTGGATATGGTCCCAAAATAAAAAACCCGCACACTGTTGTTTGCGGGCATTTGATAACATTTGATCTTCTCGAAGCGGACCGGACGGAACGCGAACTCATTGATATATTCTGTTTAAAATCAACGAGTTACAATGCCAATATCATTGAACTCACTTAAAGGCTCACTATAATAACACACCGCTTGTACCCTCCTCTAACCATTTCAGCTAACACTTAAGTTGTAAAAATAGAAAAATCTTTTGAGAAAAAATTTTAAACTGGAAGATCACCAGCTGGTTATTTAACAATAATATTTCTTTATGCAGTCCGCAGTCTTTCGGTAAACAGATAAGTACCCGGAAATATGGAAACAAGTAAATTATATAACAGTTTAACAGCTGCCTTTAGAACCAGAGGGTCGGGGGTTCGACTCCCGTTAACTCCCATTCAATACTGTAAGGGTTTCATGAAGCTGGAACCCTTTCTTGTTTTAGCCATTATCAACGGGTATCGGAGTCTATGGATTGTTCAGAACACTGGCGATTAAACCGAGCAATTGAGTGTCCGAGTTTTCAGCTGCACCTATCTCGACATACGGCACTACCGCTCTATACAAGCCTTCTTCGTCCTGTTCAAATATTATAGTTTGGTCTTTAAAATCAACTTCGATTTTATGAACAAACCCATATGTTTTAAGTGATGCGTTAAACACTAAGTCCTGGCCTTTATATGTTACAGGTATTTCAATGGTGTCCACTAGTTTAAGCTTACATTAAAGAGTTTGAGATACATGCCGTCTTACTTCCTAATTTTAGTTTTGCATGTATTGCTTCGAAGCCTTCTTGAATATCCAAAAAGTTTGTTGAACATTTGTTTATGAACTCTTGAAGCAATGCCACTGTTTGATTTTGTGTCCGTGTCAGATCAGCAATGTATGTTTCTAATTCTTTCACCTTTGTTTCAAGAATGATAATTCTTTCTTCCATTTCCGATGGCGTTTATAGTGGTGTCTAAGATAGAGCTCTCTTCTTATCAGCTAGTTCAAATGAAACAATGAGAGGAACATGGTCACTATACTTGGTCCACAAGTCATATTCCCCAATGTTTACTGCTACTAGCTTCTCTATCAAATCGGCTGATACAAAGCAATAGTCAATGTGATATGGCTTGTCTCTGTGGCGGTACATATAGAATGTCGGATGTTTTTCAGTTCCTTGAGTCTGTTGATGGTGACGATGATAACTGCTGAAGATACCTTTGTCTTCCAATTGTTTTACGACAGCCGAATGGCTTCCCAGTCTGTGTGTTTTCTTGTCCCAAATTGTGTTGCTATTAAAATCACCTATAAACATTGTTGGTCTGTCTGTTAGCAATTCATCGTAGTGGGTGACCGCTTTCCAAACTTGCGTTATGTATCGTCCATCTTTGTCGTCAGGGTTGTAAGCCCAAACCAGAAACAAATTAAAGTCAAAGCATCCTCCAGTAACCTCGACAGGGATTATCATCTTTAGGTTTTCGTTGTGGGTGTCGTGAGTCTTGAAACGAAAGTCACCATATGAAAATATCGCAATTCCTTTATGTTTATTTTTCCCAAACCATAAGCAGTCCGTTGGTTCTGGAATATCGGAAGCAAATACTAATTTATCAGGATGTTCACATTCAACTATAATTAGAATGTCCGGCTTATGAGCGAGAATGAATGCGGCCTTTTTTCTAAAAGCCATATTGCAATTCCATGTGATAATTTTCATGATGAATATTAAATTATAACTTGCCAAGAGCATCTCCTCCGAAAAACAACTCTTCGTTTGCACACTGCCTTTGCTCTACGTAACCAATAATCTGCTTCTAGTCAGCGTATTTAATTAGTAGTTCATCTTCGAAACCGAAGATAGTAAGCGCTTGCTTTATTCGATCAAACTTACCTACGTTATCAATGTTTGCTTCAATAAAATAAGTTTCACTTATTTGAACTGCCTGTCTTACATCATGATCTTTTGGGGTTTTTGTCAAAGTAATTCTTTTACCAAGATCAGATGTAAAGAATGTTTCAGGCTGCAAATCGAACAGCTGTTTAAAAACTTCAATGTAAAGTTTGGCAACTTGGTTTATTTCAAGTTTTTGATTGAAAAAAATTGCGTATTCTAATTTTTTAAACTTTGGATCCTCTGCATCAAAAATGTTCACTTCCTCACTGCTTGCTTCGAGCTCCACTTGAATATCCGGAAGCTTCCAAATATCAATAAAACGTTGCGTTATTAGGGCTGCTCGTTTTTCAATTTCGTCTTTGTCCCATTTCATTATTTCTTTAAGGTCTCTGTTCAACCAAAGTCTGCTAAAAATATACCCCTGTTCCTTTCCGTCATAATTCATTTCCTTTTTGTCCAGAAATGGTCTGTTGGCTAATTTACCGTTATTACCAGAAAGGGTTAGATTACCAACAGTATTAAGGTAATTTTCTTTGATAAAATTGTATTCGTCTGCACCTAAATCAATCTTCCATTTAGCATCCGGATTTTGGGGGAAGATATGCTCGATAGTTATGTCGGAGTTGCCCTCAATAATGACGGGCTCTTTGTTCTGATGATTCTCCAGCCGTTCAAGTAAATAAGTCCTATTCTTAGGTTTAATATTGTAAACATCTTTCTCTTTCAAAGCGGTGATTGTTTCAGTATCTCTTGGGAAACGTTGTACACCTGACCTTTGTAAAAGTGATTTCTCAATAGATAGCAAATATTTATCTGTCTCAACCTTATCGTAAAGATTCATAAAGATTTTATTTAGAGCGTTAGTTGGCAAGCCTAGAATAAAACGTCTGAAAGTAAACGATTGGACAAGTGTGAGCACGCTTAGAAATGTATTCTTATCGATTATACTATTTGAATAGTCCTCATAAACTTTCATAAGGAAGGGGAACGCTACATTTATTTCTAACCTGTTGATATATTCAAGTTGTGTTTTAATATCTCGGTCTGCCTCGTTTTGAGGATTTGTAAGTTTATTATAGAACTTAACAAGTGATTTTAGCTCTGAAAGCACAATCTCTAAATCGTCCATTGTTGATGTGGGATGCTTCTCTTTAAATTTCGTATACACGTCCCCTTTATTAGGGATCTCCTTGCTCGTTAGTGTTAAATAATCTCTTATAAATTCGGAAACTCTGGTTTTATTTAATATTTCGTCCTTTGCATTCCGCTCGATAACTTCCCAATAGTTTTTATAAATTTTATCTTGGTTCGCCCTTGAAAGCCCCATCAGTATATAATTCCTAATTAAGTCGGCTTGGGACAACTCAAGACCGGTAGAATTAAGGCTTTCAAAAATTCTTTGTGGGTTATCCTTTTGTCGATCTAAAGCAATATCAACAAATATCAATTTGGAAAGCCCTTTTTGGATTGTCTCAAAATTGACTGCGTTTATTGCAGACTTGAAATACTCAAAATTCTCAATGATTTTAGAGTAGCCTTTAAATTCTTCTCCTTCGGAAGAATTGAGAATGTGCCTCAATGCGTCTTTGTTATTTTCTGTTGGTTTGAGCTTTAATTTTTCCGCTTCTGGTGCAAACTCGTTAATTAGGTATGTTTTGTGAATTCTGTTCCCCAGCATTTGATTGTTAAGCTCTTTAGCTAATCTGTAAAGTGCAATGTAGATTAGAGTGATTGTTGTTAGCCTTTGCTGTCCATCAATAATTGTTAATTCAGTAAGGCCTGAAGCAGTATAAACGTCATCGTGAACATAAACAATGCTACCAATGAAATGCGCATTCGTCCTGTCATTTTTACCCGTCTCTATAATGTCAAATAGGAGCTGTTTACACTGAAAAAGAGTCCAGTCGTAATTTCTTTGGTAAACAGGGATTGCAAAAGTTGTTTCGTTTGTTGCGAGGAATTTGTCAACTCTTGTTTCATTTGCTTTCATATTAACTGGTGTATCTTATAGTTTTGTAATGGTTAACGAACGGTGACGTATAACCACACGAAGTTGCAACGAAACGATAAATCATTTTGATTTAAATTACTGGCCATTCTTCAATTATAAGTGCCCTATGCTAAGGACCAAGAACCATCAGGACAGGTGTGCAGGCTGTAGAAAGACTTACAGAGCCTTACAAGCAACATCGTATTCAGGAAAGGATTGATGTTACAATTTCAAGCCCCGTTTTTTGCCACTGCATTGTTGTGTGCTGTTTTTTCTTTTGGAATTATTCCCTGCCCTTTTTGTTAAGGTAATGAACACGACCTCCAAAGTGTGTACAAATATGAGGAAAGAAGCACCTATCTTTTCAGTATAATTTTTTATTCATCAATAATTACTTTAAAAGCCGTATGATATTTACCATCGGGATAAAAATAAACTGCTACCCGTCTACTAGGGTTAATATAGATATAACCAAGCTTATGTTCACGAGCACCTTGTGGAGATGACCATGATTTATCATCTCTTTTTTTCCATCCAAAATCTTGCCTTAGAATAGCATTATAAAAATCTCCATCTGCAGCAATTTTTGGATCAGAAAATACAGAAAATACAGACCCGTCAGAAAGTTTTCCTTTAAAAAAAACATCGCCATTTTCGGTTATGGTTGAAGGTGCTAATTCATGTTCTAACCATTTGTTAGAACTTGCAGTTAGATTTACCGTGGTACAGCCGTTAATACCAATTGCGAAAAATGCAATAAAAATTGAACAAAGGTATTTCCTCATTTGAAGCGGTTTAATTTCTTTTAGTCAGCTAGGCCTGCATTCGTGGTAAACGAAAGCACTTGAATTATTTTTTTTCTTGCGTTACTAGCCAAGGCGAAGGTATCTCTCTAAAATAGCACACAACGGTCTGCACTGGCGACAGTGCTTTCGTTAGTGTGATTGTAAGCGTTGCTAAGGGCTCATACGAAACGTGAAAGCTGCCGATGGTACTTGTTTGCCACACCGAGAGCTTCCGATGACGTAACAAGCACGACAGAGCTCTACAAGCAGCATCGCATTTATTTTATCCTCATTAAAGGTTGTGAGCGCTACAGCACAGAATGCTCCACTCTAGAAACATATAGCGCGCACTACAGAGCATTACAAGCAGCATCGTGTTGTTTCTCCTGGTTCAAGCTACAATGTCTTTCCAACAATTCGTAAATGCTGTGGGGCTGCATTTGTAGCTAATCATTTTTGTTCTTTAAAGGTCTCTTAATCAAAAAAGGACGATGAATACTAAGCCTGCTAGTTTTAATGTAAAATATTGAGATTAAAAGGAGAAGCAATGGTAATAGAAACATTCGGAGCTATCGTTAAACTCCAAACTGTAGTGTTTGATTTAAGAATTACTGGTCCTTTGTCAATGAATACTTTTGTATTGGCTGATGGTAAAATTCCACAATTCCAGTTAGCTGGATTCTCCCAAACTGAACTTACGTTTCCATTCCAATAACATATTGAAAAAGTGCCAATTTTTCTTACTCGCTCACTTCCTCGTTCTGCGATATAAACATTTCCATATTTATCTACTGTAACCCCAGTTGGACTTTGCAAATGAGCTGAAGTGGCAGGTCCGCCATCTCCAGTTTCCTTACTAACATTTCCCGCATATGATGTTATTATACCGAGGGTATCCACTTTTTGGATGTGCCCGTAATATGAATCGGCTATGTATAAATTCCCTGAACCATCCACTGCTACACATTCGGTTCGTGTTAGTTGTGCGGATGTAGCTGGTCCACCCTCACCGCTGACTCCTAATGTTCCATTTCCAGCAATTGTGGTAATAATTCCTGTTGTACCCACTTTACGAATACAATAGTTGTTAGCGTCAGCGATATAGACATTACCCAGAGCATCTACTGCGGTTGCATTAGGGCCATTTAATTTGGCTAACGTTGCCGATCCATTATCTCCATTGTACCCTGGGGTTCCATTTCCTGCAATTGTTGTTATAATACCATCAGAAGTTACTTTTCGGATACGATTATTACCATAATCAGCTATATATAAATTTCCGTTCGGATCTACTGTCACACCACGGGGATTATTTAATGCTGCTGACAACGCATCACTACCATCTCCACTACTTCCAAATGATCCATTTCCTGCTACTGTCGTTATAATACCGTTGGCAGTTACTTTTCGGATTCGGTTATTGCCTCCATCTGCTATAAAAATATTTCCAAATAAATCCACAGCAACCCCGGTTGGTCCATTTAGGTGTGCTAAAGTTGCAAGGCCTCCATCACCACCATATCCATGTGTTCCATCTCCTGCCACAGTTGAAATAATACCATTGGCATCTACTTTCCTAATACGATCGTTACTTTGTTCGCAGATGTATAAATTTCCAGAAGAATTAACCGCTACACTAGCTGGGCTCCATATTTTTGCCCATGTTGCTGAATCTCCATCCCCACTATATCCATACATACCGTTCCCTGCTACTGTCGTGATAATTTGTCCCTGAATTCGGGTACATAATAATATCAAGCTAATTGTAAAAGCGTACAAATTTTTCATAAGATGGATGGGTTGTTTAATGCCAATATTTTATTGGGACTATTGCAATAATACAACTACGGCAGGAATAGGTACACACATTCCGTAGAATAGATAATATGATAGTAAGATTGATTGTAAGATGCTTTTAAAGCCCATAGCATGGGTGTAGGCTAACAAAGAAGACAAGAAGCTACACAAGCGCTGTAACGTATTAGAAATGGCTTACAGAGCTCTACAAGCAGTATCATGTTTGGTTCTGTTTTGATTGAAGATTCGATGTCCCGTCTTGTATTTTGGCAATGCATTGTTATATGCCGGCTTTAAAGTTTTCTGTCAAGCCAATGAATGATATTAAGAAGAAACTGTGGATTTTGCCTAGCCTGAGGATTGTTCATACCCATCTTTCTTTTTTCGTTGCCCTGTAATTGCGCGGAAAACGATGCTGCTTCACCAAATACTATAATCCTCCCACGTCCGTATTCCATAAATGCTCCGTTCGCAAGTCCAAGACCTGAAAGAACCGCTGTAGTATCATCAATTCTCGTTGCACTAAGTTTCTCTGCTTTCGTAGGTAAGAAAACATTATAACTATCATCAAGTTTCGAAATAATAGTCGCACTGGGAGGAGGTATAAATGCTGAACCGCCGAAAATTCTTATGCTATCAACTTGTTCTGATTTGTTTCGGCCATTCGTTATTTTGTTTGAAGTAAGATTTTTCAGTTCCCGAGAAAATATCTCGGATTTTTTATCTTTTCGCAAAGCAAATGAATTAATAAAATTAAAACCGAACGCAAGTGCCAATTGCGAATATGCACCAGGGAAAGGCATGTGGTCTGCTATTAAAAACAAGTTCCCTCCACTCATCACCCACTTGTGCAAAACATTTATTTCCGAAGGGGTAAATGCGGATTTCGTAGGCAATTTCCACTCGCTAGTGTCAGGCAGAGCATTAGCAATCACAAGAATTTTAATTGTAGATAAATAAGCTGAGGTGAAAACTGAACGTCCGGCGTTTAAATTGTAGCCATCCTGCTCCAATAGACGTGCGAAAGTATAGTATCGTCCACTTAAGGTATGATAATTAAAATGAGCTTCATCTAGTGTTATAACCGGCCCTTGTCTATTGTCATAAACTGGATTTTTAATAGCATAATGAAAAGTAGAATCTGCTATTTGTTGTGCAAACACACGACAGGAGAAGGTGAGGAGAATTGAAATTAATAGAATTTTTAAGAGGTTCATAAATGTTTAATTTTTTTGTCGACCTATTTTAGAGTTTGTGATGATTTAAGCTGGCGTTTAACGGTCTGCATTGGCGACATCGATGTGGAACGGAATACAAGGCTTGTAAAGGTGTGGTTAGTAACGCCTGAACCGCAGTGCCACCAATAGAAATAAAAAGACCTAACAGGCATTACATAGCTTTACAAGCATCATCATGTTTAGTTATATTCTGGTGGAACCGTTCGATGTCGATGCCCGTATTTTGCTTTTGCATTGTGTGTGTCCAGCGAAGCTGCCTTTGTGATGAGAGCAGGTCTCTCGGTGGAAGAAGACGAGCAACCTTCACCATCAAACCGGTTGCATGCTGCGCTGCTCTAAGAAGCAGGGTGGTGAAATCCCCTTGCTTACTCGACTGGCTGAAGCCTTTCTAACTGCAATGAACGAGGTCAGGATTTCACGTTATGCTTTCAATGAATATTTGTCAATAATTGCCTGACGCTGGTTGTGAAACCATGTTACACCAAATTTTTTATCGAGAGCAGCTATCTGGTTAGCAATGGAAGGAGAAGTGGGATTTAAATTTTGCTGAACCATTTCAGGAATTATTTTATGAAACAATTCTTCGAGATAATCTTCAAAATTTTGATTAAAGAAACAGTCTATAAATCGTAAAGGTTTATCAGAAGTATTCCAAAAAGAATGGACTATACGTCTTGGACGAAAATTCCATCCGCCAGCTTCCACTTCATATATTTCATTTCCAATCATCACAGTAGCCGTTCCTTCCAAAACATACATCAATTCGTCAAGTTCATTGTGCATATGGGGCGAAGGTCCCATTTGTTTAGGAGCCACCGCTACTTCAACATTTGAGATTTGTTTACCTGTTTGTTTTGAATGAATGATTGTGCGAATATCTACATTTCCAGGTCCGGGTACAAGAGCTTGGGTTGGTGGAATATAAAACGGATTTAGGGGTACTTTCTCATCATTGGTTTGTGCTAATGTAAATGTTGGTAAGTTGAGAAGTGAAAAGCCTAGGGCGCCTGATGTTATAAATTCTTTGCGTTGCATATCAAATGGTTTTAAAAATTAAGATGTCCGCAAACTTACTTTAATGTCACCCGAGCTCAGTGGTAAAAAAGTGACATTTTTAAGTCATATAAGATAATCCGAAAGTGCGCTCAGGAGCATTTAATTCTAACTCATATAAAGAAGATGGCGTAAGATTGGTAAAGTCTTTGAAATCTTTAACCATGTGCTGGTAGTCGTGAAAATTACATGAAACAGCAATAAGTAGCCAGTCATAATCAGGATGACGATTTTTCATTCGATATGCTTTATCAAAGCGAATGATACGGTCGAATGTTTTGGCACTTACTCCTATTCTGTCCTCAAACTTCCTAATAAACTGCCTAACACTTAAGCAAGATTGGCTAGCTAGCCAATCAATTGAGACATTACTTTTTTTTTCAAGTAACCAATCTGATGCTTTGTCAATAGGCTGGTAATCATCTTTCATTTTTTTAATTCGGATTAAAATAAAGTTCTCGATTATGGTAATAATCTCTGGCAACTCATCAATTTCTTTCAACTGGTTACAAACTGAAGACAATTCGCTACCCCATATTTCTTCTGCGTTTACAAATGTATTTGTAAGTTTAATTAAAGAAAATCCGAGCAGTTGATGTAAAACACTGGGCTGCAGAATCACTTTTACAGCCAGGAAATCATTTCCTGCATGTCTATGTACTGGAAAAGTCTGCAGTCCATTTATAACGCATTGCGGATAAGGTTCGGTTGTGAGATTCGAAGATTGATATTTTTGTGGGTCTTTGATATAAAAAGTAATGCTGTGTTCTGGTCTGGGATAGTGGTGTTTTATTGGTGGAATGATGTTTTTATCAAACACAAATCGGAAAACCTGATACTTTCGAACATACTTTTTTAATATAGCATTTGGTAGTATGTCTCTGACAAGTATGGGTATCATTTTTCTTTAATCAGGTATTAAAAAATGTTAAATAGCTTGGGCTAACGGTCTGCATTGGCGGAAGCAATTGATTAAATTACATGTTAGGTATTTTCAAGGTTGTGTTAAGCATCTGTACGTTAAGGCAGTTTGGAATAGGGCAACCTGAATTAAGTTACGCCATTCACCAAATCTCAGGAAGCCTATTAGCCGCTTCGAACCCAAGTTCTTTATTCATTTCGACTTCGAACAAACCCGAAAAGAACTTTAATGTTAAACATAAAATCGGTGGTCCGGCTTACACAGTCAATCCCAGCATCTACAAAATAACTTTCTTTAAACACAAAACGTTTGCCGAGTCCTAAAGCAAAAGTGGAATTGTTACCGTTCGTACCCGAGTACCTTTCCGTCCCTCCTAATATGTGGGTGAATACTCCAGACGATCCAAACTGGTATCGATAACCACCTCGAAACGAAAAAATTGTTCTCCGGGGGAAGCTGCCAGTGTCAATACGAAATGCTGATTTTGTGCCATAGGATGCCCAATTGGTCTGGAGGACTAAAGAACTTCTGTTCGAAACATTGTATTGACCCATTATTTCTACTCCAAGACCCGTTGAAAGCCGTGTTGGAAAATCATTATCATTTTGAGGAAGAGATAACATGGGGCCTCCAGATACTGAGACATCTCCTTTCTGAGCTGTGACAATATTGCTTAAACTCAGAATCACGATGATTAAAATTAGTGGTCTTATCATGCGGATGTTTTTATAAACAAAAATGAAAATCGCTTTAGCTGAATTGAGTTGCTAAAGGCCTCTAACGGTAACAGTGGGTCCATCTGATTCTTTTTGTGAGCGATTTAAAGGCTTGTAATAGCAGTGTTGAGCTCGATAATGTTGGCTCCAAATTTCTGACTACCATTTATTGACTTTGAAATCTAGAACTGAAGAATCATTACTGATAGCAAAAACAAGAGTCATTCCTCCAACTGGATCGATGTCATTCCATCTATATTTTTCATAAATGGTATAATAAACATGACTCTGATCGTCAGCATAATGCGCTGGTTCCCCTAACAAATTTGATAGTTCTTTCTGTGAGAGGCCTTTCAATTTATGATTAATTGTCAAATCCTTTATCATCGCTTCTCTAAATGGATATTCGAAATCATCTTTCACAAGCCACTTATTCTTGTCAAACTTCACTTTACTGGTACAGCCTGTGATAACTAAAAAGGAAATGATAAATAACATGCGCATGTTGTTTTGTAAGGTTGCAG
>JAURWD010000337.1 GCA_030655145.1 Ferruginibacter sp. | reverse complement strand
GTATCTTGCCCCGGGCATTTTAGTGAACCCCAATTTTGACATTACTTATGGATTGGGAGAAGTAAACATCCAGGCAATTTCAGGTGAATGCTTCGTTACGCACAACCCTGTGACTAATTTTGGAAGCACCGCTAATCCTAATAAAGCAACCAGTCTTTGGTTTAATTTGGTTACGAAGGTGAGTGGTCAATTATCGAAACATGGAGACTTCCTGGTCTTCAATTCCGGCAGCATCACTTTCAATAACATAACCTCTTCTCCTTTGGTGAAGAACTTCCCGATTCCAACTGGAAAGATTATGGCTGTTACCGGCACGCCCGCTCCTATTACCAGTTATGATGCCGCAACAAACACCTGGATCACCAAAGTACCGCCGGGCTATAGCAGCACCTCTGATATTTTTGTAACCGGGGCTATCATCAATTCAAGTAATGGATTTTCAAAAAAGAACGGTGCAAACTCAGTTGTAAATGGAGCTTTCTATAGCAACAAAACTTTTAAAGATCAATGGAGTTATGCAATGGCAGCTTACCAGCCACAGTTCGGGTATAACAAAGTGTCCTCACCAGGATCGGTTGTTTCAATCAACGGTACTTACCGTGCTGGAACGCCAATCGAAATTCTGCAATACCTGGTAAATGGCGCCAGTGGTGGAGGGGGAAATAATTACACTGGTAGCGGAAGTTCCTTTGATAATTATACGGCCTGTATCCAGGAGGTTTTGAGCAGGTCAAGTACACCAATTTCAATAAGTGGTGCAGATGCAGTTCCACCTTCCTATACGATAGGTGAAGTGCAGGTGGCACCGAATCCTTCGAGAGATTTTGTATTGTTAAGTTTCGTACCAGCAACCACCGGTAACTCTGTCACGAGCTTAGCTACTATGGACGGTAAGAAGGTTACGGAAATTAATAATGGTATTTGCAAGGCAGGCAATCGGTACATAAACCGGATCGATGTCAGCCGGCTACCCGCTGGTGTTTACCTGGTTCAACTGAGAGGTTCTGATAAAGTTTCCGTTAAAAAAATAATTGTAAGTCGTTGACCTAAATAATCGTAAATTCCAACTTCTGGTTAAACTCAAAGTCCTGACAGGTGTCCGCACCGGTCAGGACTTTGGAGTAAACGCAAATGACTGATCCTGATTTTAACAGCAGTACCAAACAACATTTATGATCGCAAAAGCTTTAAGGTTATTCTGCCTTTTAACTTGCTTCGCTTTAAGTGCCTTTGCTCAACCCGCGCCTCCGGCTGAAACCGGTAACGGGGAAGATACCGTATTGGTCAATTCATTATTACAACAAAGTAAAGATCTTGGATCCGACGATCCGAAACAGGGCATCTCCATTGCGATAAAAGCACGGGACGTAGCACGGAGAATAAAGTTTTTGAAGGGGCAGGCTTACTCTCATAAGCAAATCGGCTTCGGGTATTACTATCTGGGTAATTATGTCGAAACGCTTAATGAGTGGCACCAGGGATTGGCGATCTTCGAAGAGATCAAAGATGATATCGGTGTAGCAAACCTGCTTAACAACATCGCGGCTATATATACTGAGCAGGGTAACGACGAGAAGGGACTTGAATACGCGTTAAGGTCTTTAACCCTATCAGAAAAAACCGGTGATAAACTACGTATCCTTTCAGCATTAAATACCGTTGGAAGTATCTACTATAAAAAACCCGCAACCTGGAATAAGGCCCTCGGTTATCTACTGAGAGCCCTACCCTTGTGTGAGTCAATTGGTAACCAGGAAGCCTTAGGTATCATCTCTGAAAACATCGGGGATATCTATTTCTACAAAAATGATGACGCCAAAGCTGTCACTTATTTTAAAAGAGCGATTGAGAATTTAGGGAACGCACCCAACAGCGCTTTTGCCTATAACGGCCTCGGTAAAGTTTACCTGAAACAAGGCGATATTAAACAGGCGCTGACCTACCACGAAAAGGCACTTGACATTTCAGAAAAGTTAAATAGCAAGATCAATATCATTCGGTCTTTGAATGGTATCGCACTTGTTTACGTTAACCAGAATGACCTTGCCACTTCAATGAAATATTACCTGCAGGCAGTAGCAACTGCTGAAGAGATCAAAGCATCACCTGACTTAAAAGCGCTGTACCAGGAAATGGCGATTGTCTATTCAAAAAACCAGGATTACAAAAACGCTTTTAAATATCAAACTCTTTATGCAGACCTGAAAGACACCCTGTATAACATAGAAACAGATAAAAAATTAGGGCGTCTCCAGTTTGATTTTGACATCCAGAAAAAAGAAGGCGAAATAAACCTGCTTACAAAGGACAAGGCACTAAACGAATTACAGATCAGGAAGCAACGACTCGTAAAAAATGCTTTCGCAGGCGGACTCGCATTGGTATTATTGATCGCTGTTATTCTCTTTAAAAACTACCGGGCGAAAGTAAAAACCAACCGCATTCTCGATAAACAAAAAGCCCAGATCGAAGACCTGTTGTTGAACATCCTGCCGTCCGAAGTAGCCAAAGAACTACAGGTAAAAGGGCAGGCTACACCGCGTAATTATGAAACCGTTTCGGTGATGTTTACGGATTTCAAAAACTTCACCACGCACGCAGATAAGCTTTCTCCACAAAAACTGGTTGAAGAGCTGAATAGTTGCTTCATCGCGTTTGACGAGATCATTGGCAAATACAACCTGGAAAAAATTAAAACGATCGGAGATTCTTATATGTGCGCAGGAGGAATTCCCACACCCGATGATAAACAGGCGTACAATATTGTAAATGCAAGCCTGGAAATCCAGGATTGGATACTCCTTAATAACAAACGCCGGAATGAAGAAGGCCTGGAGTCATGGGATTTGCGCATAGGCATTCACGTGGGACCAGTTGTTGCCGGAGTGGTGGGCAAGAAAAAATATGCTTACGACATCTGGGGAAGCACGGTTAACATCGCCAGTCGCATGGAAAGTAACGGCGCACCGGGCCAGGTAAACATTTCTTCTTCAACTTATGAGTTGGTTAAGGACAAGTTCCATTGCAGTCATCGGGGTAAAATTCATGCGAAGAATGTTGGCGACATCGACATGTACTTCGTTGAACGCGATGCTCCGTTTCCAATGGAAAGCCTTGCCGAAAACATCCGGCTCAACGAGGACAAAACAGCTTCTCTCAATTGATCATAGGATTTCCTGGAAACTTACCGCGGTATTCAAATTGTTTCTCACACACCATTAACGCACAAACTAAATTGCCGGCTCCCTATTTATGTCCTGGAAAGTAGAACCCGATAAAATCAAACATTTTGTAGTTGGTATCCCGCTGGGAATTGTTCTCCAGGTAGTCGCAGTCATGATCTTCCCAGCACAGCTTGGATTGGCTTATACCCTGTCAGTAGTGGCTTTAGTAGTCATCTGTTACGGCTTTGAACTTTTCTCAAAAATAACCGGCAAAGGCCATGCGGATCACTTGGATGCAATCGCCGGAATCATTGGTGGTGCAATAGGTATTTTGTTTTACTACATCGCCACCGGTTGGTAAATTTTCTTAAGTCATTATCCTTTGACCTGGCGGCATAAACACTGGATGAGCGTATGGTGTTGCGGGTATTGTTTTGATAATTGTTCCCTATCCGCCAACTCAAACTCACTGAAATCAAACCCGGGTGCAACAGTACAACCAACCAGCGCATATTCACTACCGGTAGCAGGCTCCGACGCAAACCAAACGCCCGCCGGCACTACAGCCTGGAAGACCTCACCTTGATTAAAGTCTGCACCCAGGCGGATCGTCTCCAAACGTCCATTTAAGTGTATCACATGAATCAGGAGGCAGTCCCCTGCATAAAAATGCCAGCATTCGTCACTTTGAATGCGGTGAAAGGCGGAGTAGTTACCCTGTTCAAGCAGGAAATAGATTGCTGTGCTGTAATGCCGGTCACCTTTATACCGTTTAGGAAGTGCGATCCGCGGAATGGTCTCGATGGCGCGATAATTCTCCCGGTAGTAACCGCCTTCCGGATGGGGCAACAAATTAAACCGGGCAACCAGGTCTTTCACAAGCGTGGGAGTATTCATTTTTGAGTGAGGTTGTAAGAACAAAACGGCATAAAAAAACCATTCAAAAATAGGATCATTTTTGAATGGTTTAAATATAGTTGAATTGACAGAATTAGTTCCTTGATCGCTTTGGATATGCCGGTCGTACGAATTCTTCCGGGGGATTTTTTTGCAGTTCCTTCAGCGCAACTTCGATTGCTTTTTCAAGTTGTGGATCTTTTCCTTTTATCACTTCTGAAGGTGTTTGCTCAACTTCGATATCAGGTGCAACGCCGGTGTTTTCGACAATAAATCCATCCTTCGTCCAGATGGCCACATTTGGTGCAGTTACCCCTCCTCCATCGATGAATTCAGGAAAACCCAACACACCAACCAGGCCACCCCAGGTTCTTTTACCAACGATGGTTCCCACTTTAAATTTATGGAACATCCATGGTAGCATATCACCTCCGGACCCTGCTGTTTCGTCCGTAATCATCACTTTTGGTCCCTGGATAGATGCACTTGGAGTTTTTAGATCCTGGCCATAACGCATATTCCAATGGGCTTGCAATGGGCGTTGGAGAATGTCGATGTAGTAGTCAGCCAACTGACCCCCACCGTTGAAACGTTCATCGATGATAATGGCTTTTTTATTTGCCTGCGGAAAGAAGTAACGCTTGAAATATTCGAATCCGAGGCCGGCCGTATTTGGAACATAAACGTACGCCACCTGTCCTTTGGTAGCCTCATTTACTTTTTTAAGATTTCCTTCCACCCAGTCACGATTTCTAAGATCTGCTTCTGCTTCCACCGGTACTACTTTTACAACGCGTGATCCTGTATAATCGGGATTTGGTCCGAGGGTGAGCTCAACAATTTTTCCTGCAGTCGCTTCAAAATGCATGTACAGATTATCGGCCGTGGTGAGGTCCTTGCCATTCACTGCAAGAAGGTATTCACCTGCCCGGGCATTCACACCCGGTTCTGTTAGCGGCGACCGCAAATTTGGTGTCCAGTTAAGACCCCCATAAATTTTCTTTAGCTGGTAGCGTTTACCGCTGATTTGATAATCTGCACCAAGCAAACCTCCCGGTACAAAGTTGACCGTATTCAATCTTTCGCCCAGGCCGTTCATGCGGTGATGCCCGACAGAAAGTTCACTACACATCCACTGGATCAAAGTATTGAGATCACTGCGGCAGGACATATCGGGAAGAAATTTTGCGTACTTTGTTTTCATCGCAGGCCAGTTGGCGCCATGCATCCCGGGATCATAGAAGTAGTCACGGTTAACCCTCCACGCTTCATTAAAAATATTCTCCCATTCTTCGCGTGGATCAAATTTTACAGCGACATCATTGAAATTGATCATGCCGTTGCTTACGTCCGCTTTGTCACCGGTAGAAGTAATTCCCCAATTGTTTCCACTGACAAACAACATTTTTTTTCCATCGGCAGAAAGTACATACCCATCCGCTGCCATCACCTGGTCATCCTTTCTTTTTTTAAGATCATACTTTCGTAACATGGACGTTTCTCCCGCGCCAAACCGTGCAGTAATATAGAGCAGCTCTCCTTCTTTACCCGTTCCCAAACCATAATAATTTCCCGGTTTCACCGGGATATCAATGATGCGATTTTCGATGCCGTCAAAATCTATTTTCCAGGTCGTATTCTTTTTACCAGCAGCGCTGTCCTTTTTTGGCAGCTTATTTTTATCTGTTGAATCTTTTGAAGCACCTTCTTCTTTTCCAACCTCCTCATCACTTTCTTTCGCAAAAGGTGAAACAGTTTCTTTCTGCAACGTAACCAGGTAGATAGAATTGGTGATCCGGTTATCATTATTAGATTGATCAAACCAGTTTACCACCGGACCTGCATCGGTCGAAGCAAAGAAATAAAGGTATTTGCCACCCTTATCAAACACCGGCTCCGATACATCGCTGAGACCATCTGATACCGGGAAAGATTTGCCCTGGTCGATTGAGTAGAGAAAAACTCTTTTGAAAAATGTGCCGGTAACTTTCGTGTATACCATCCATTTAGAATCGGCAGACCAATCCCCGAATTGCTCGCGAAATGGCCCAGGCACATACAATTCATCAGCGTCAACTTTCGTGGCAACGCCCGATGCAACATCATGCACATAAATATTCCGACCATTGTCAACGTAGCACAGTTTTTTTCCATCGGGTGAGAATTTCAGGTTTGCATAAAAGCCGGTGCCCTTCAATGCAAGCGCACGGGCAGTGCCTTTTCCTTCCTGCGACCTGAGGTGAATTTCATATTCTCCGGAGGCATCAGAAAAGTAGGCGATCGTTTTACCATCGGGAGACCAGGCCGGGTATTTCTCATGCGCACCCGGTGAATTCGTGAGATTACGGGCGTCACCTTTTTCTGCCGGCACCGTAATAATTTCTCCACGAAAATCAAACACCGCCCGCTTGCCTGAAGGAGACAATGCGGCGCTGCGTACATATCTTGCCCCTTTTACAAAACGCGGCCTTAGTTCCAACAGGTCTGTCGCGATGCCAATGGTAATTTTTTTTGTTTCACTACTGGCAACATCAAAACTGTGCAGGTAACCAGCCTGTTCCAAAACAATTTTTCCTGCTCCACCGCCAAGATGCGCAACCGGGAAATCTGCAAACTTTGTCAGCTGCTTTACTTCTTTCGAGCCTACGCTGTAAGAGAACAAATTGAATTCTCCATTACGGTCACTTAAAAAATAGATATTGTTGCCCAGCCAGATGGGCTCCGTGTCATTGCAGCCCCCGGCAGGTTGCGGGATCTTTACAATTGACTTATCGCTAAAAGAAAAAAGTTGAATGTTTGAAATAGTTCCACCGCGATAATTCTTCCATTGCCGAAATGCTTCATACAGCGGGGTGAAAGCCATAAATTTTCCGTCGGGAGAATAATTTGCGTGAAAGGCATTTGGCATTTCCACCTGTGCCGGGAAGCCGCCCTTGACCGGAACGGTAAATAAATGCGTGAAGCGATTATTGGAAGCAACTCGTCTCGAACTGAAGAGAACGGATTTACCATCTGGCGTAAAGCCCTTCACAATATCAACTCCCGGATGCCAGGTCAGTCTTTCAGGTATGCCTCCATTTACCGGTACAATAAAAACATCCGTGTTACCATCGTATTGCGCACTGAAAGCGATGTGTGCGCCGTCAGGCGAAATGACTGGGTTTGATTCTACTCCTTTGTCGATCGTAAGCCGGCGTGGCGAACTGCCATCGAGGTTAGCCACCCATAGATCTTCAGCATAGATAAAAGCAATGTTTTTTGTGCTGACACTCGGTTGAGCGAGCATGCGGGTGTTCTCCGGGTCGATCGCAAATAACCCGGACGGAAGTAAAAGGGCGATAAGCAGCCAGCGCTGAAAAGAATTTTTCTTTTGCATCATAAAAGGAAATGAAATTTTGGAAATGGTGAGAACTGGTTTTGATATTTGGAAAGGGCAACAGCTTTTAGCTGGGAATGCCCTGGTAATCTTACTAAAGTATGTATATTTTTTGAACCAAGAAATCATAAATGCGTAAGCAATCTCATCAACCTCGCGGCATTACCGAAGGGTTGTACTTGCCTCTTTACATTTCGAAGACAAACTTATGCTCGCACCAAAATTTGTCGAGGGCTACCAGGTGTGATTTAAAAAAACTGATAAGCGCCGGCCAGTCATTCTTATTTAACACAACTAAGTTGGGCTGACTAACAGATACCAGGCTGGTGAGTTTTCCTTGTTCGTCTATTTCCAATTTGGACCAATGCCAGGTAACCCCTGTCGCTTCAATTAACGTAGGTTTCAACAGTAAAAATTTTTTATAATTGATTTCCTGCTCTTCCGGATCTTTATGCGACAACTCGATTGCAACACTTGCTGTTTTATCATTTATTCTTAATAAGAATCGAAAGTGGCGAACGCCGGTTTTATAATTGATCCAATTTATTTTTTGTCCTTCGGCCGAAGGAATTGGCGCCATATATTGACCTAGTGTCGTCCAGAATTCCTGGTTAAGTAATGAAGCCTCCTGCTTTGAATACATACGTTTTCGGATTTACTTCAAAAGTACGATCCCCAAAAAATATATCCTGGTTGCTTTTTCTCCTCAGTTGAAAGAGAGACCGGAATAGTACCTTCGCACCCTTATGACACTCAGATCGGAAGCTGCTAAAACCTGGGCCCTCTCAACCCCGATCATCCTCGGCGAACTTACTCAAATGGCACTTGGTATCATTGACAGTGTCATGGTTGGCGCCATCAGCTATCAACACCTCGCCGCGGCTGCACTGGTAAACAGTGTGATGAATATTCCTTTCGTATTGGGATTCGGTATGACGATGTCCATTTCACAAACGGTTTCTATGGCCAATGGTCGTCGCGACAGTCAACAGGTCTCTCACTATTTGTACAATGGCTTTTGGGTTTGCACTATTTCAGCCATCCTCATCGCCCTATTTTTGAACAGTATCAAAGATGTGGTCTTTCACCTGGGCCAGGATCAACAGGTTGCAGAACTTAGTGTGCCCTACCTGCAGATCATGGGTTGGTCCATCATCCCCATGATGATGTTCATCGGTATCAAACAATTTACTGATGGCCTCGAACGCACCCGCACTGCTATGCTCTTGTCTCTCGCGGCCCTGCCGCTAAATATCTTCATCAACTGGCTGCTTGTTTATGGCAATTGGGGTTTTCCGAGACTTGAACTTCGCGGAGCCGGTTATGGCACATTGATCACCAGGATCCTCATCCTGTTGGTGTTCATCGTGGTCATTATGATCCATCCATATTTCAGTAAGTTTTTAGCCATCCGAAAAAAACAATGGGTGCTGAAGAAACAAACCATTAAAGAGCTTTTGCATATTGGTGTACCAAGTAGTTTGCAGGCTGCGCTCGAGTCTGGGGCATTTGCCGTTTCCGGAATAATCATCGGTACGCTTGGTGCGATACAACTTGCTGCGCATCAAATTGCATTGAGCTGTGCCTCCTTAGCGTTTATGGTCTCCTGGGGCCTGGCACAGGGAGGCTCCATCAGGATCAGCAACTCAATGGGAAGAGGTAACTGGTCAGTTATCAGCATCATCGGCAAAAGCACTTTCCTGAGCGGGTTGGTGTATGGCATCTTCGGTGTAATATTTTTTGTGAGTTTCCGGAACATATTGCCGCGGGCTTTCAACAATGATGCTCTCGTTGTTTCGCTTGCATCAGTCCTTATGCTTTATGCGGCGGTGTTTCAAATTTCGGATGCTACACAGGCGATCGGCGCTGGGTTGCTGCGCGGAATTAAAGATGTTAAAGTGCCTACCATCTATATTGCCATTGCATATTGGGTAGTTGGAATCCCGATGGGATGCCTGATGGCGTTTACCTTCAAGATGGGTGCTGCGGGTATGTGGATCGGATTTGTATGCGGACTTACTTTTTCCTCCGTATCCTTGAACCGACGATTTGTAAATATTATCCGCCAGAAGAAAATTACCCTGGATAAAGTAAATGAAAAAGCAGCCCAATAGAGCTGCTTTTACTTGTTGATCAAGACTACTTTATAAATTGAAGGGACTTCCTTTCCGTCTTCGTCTCTACCACCAACACGTACGATCCCTTTGCGAGGTTATTTACCGGCAAACTAATTTGGCCATTGACTGCCGGCATACTTCGTGTCAACAATCTTTTGCCCGACAGATCCAGCACGGTAAAGTGAAGCTCATCTTTTACGCCCGTAAGCAGGATATTCAGCGCGCCAGGCACCGGGTTGGAAAGCAGGCGTATGGTCCATTGCAAATTGTTCTTTAGCCGCAACGCAATTACCGGGCTCACGCTTGATGTGCCGTCGAGATCCGTCGTCACCAGGCGATAATAAGCGAGGTCTCTCCCACTCCGATTTATTCCGGCGTCAATGAACGAGTAGGCCTTCCTGTTAGTAGAGTTACCCGCCGCAGCAATTTTTGTAAGTTCCTGGTAATGTAATCCGTCAAAGCTACGCTGCACAGTAAAATGTTTGGTGTTGAGTTCCTGTTCAGTAAACCAGTGCAGGTGAGCGTCGTCCACTTTCAATTGAACAGTAAAATCACCGAGGGTAATTGGCAGTGGGTCAAAAGAACCTTGTACCACGTAGAGATCGCTTAGGGTGGCATTGTCTCCATTGTTTGCTCCGAAAAGTATTTTACTATTTACGAGGTAAAAATTTACATCTACCTCTGACCCTGCAGCCCCTGTCACGAGGTCGGCTACCATGCTGGTGCCTGCCAGTGTACCGTCACTCTTCCAAAGTTCCAGTCCGTTGGTACCATTATCTGCGGGAAAATAAATACCGGCAGAGGTATATATGTAAGAAGTAAAATCCTGGTTTATACCGCTTGCAGATCCGGGGTTAATGTCTTCAACCATATACGTATGTGCGGCTGTTCCATCTATTCCATCAGATATCCAGAGCTCATTTCCTTTTCCATCACTATCCGCCACAAAGAAAAATTTATTTCCCTGGAAAAAGTTGGTAGAAACCCCGCCACTCGCAAAGTCATACGGAATTAAAATAAAGGGAAAAGACTCGGGATCACCCGGAGCAAAGGCCTTGAAAATTTTGGTGCCGCTTGTTGTACCATCTGACTCCCACAGTTCGGACCTACCCTGGAAATCGGATAAGGGAAAGATAAATTTATTGGCCACATTCAGCGCATCAACCAGCAAAATCTGGGCAAAATCTGTCCCGCCGATAATTTCTTTTACCAACACGGTATTTACCACTGTTCCATCGGTGCTCCATAGTGTTCCGTTGGAAGTTCCGTTACTGGCGATAAAATATGCTTTACTACCGAAGTTGTGAAATCCACCAAACACGGGTAATGACAACTCCTCTCCTTCAATAGTGAATTTTCCATAAGTTGAGCTGTCAACTCCAGGGTTGATATCTCCTAATTGAAAGGTTCCCGCCGCGGTGCCATCTGATCGCCAGATCTCTTCCCCGGCAGCATCAGTTTTCGCCACGAACAGCACCACATTATTTAATTGCTGAAACCCATATGGTGAGGACGAACTGGCACCGGCGCTTCCCGTGTTAATATCCTCCAGTAAAGCGGTGCCGGTTGGTGTTCCATCAGACTTCCACAATTCGACCCCTAACCCGGTTGTATTTGCAGCAAACAAAAGATAACTCCCATTTGAAAAAAGATGATAGCCAAACTGTGTATTGCTTGAAGAAGGACCCGCAAGCACGTCTTTCACCAGGGTGGTCCCATCTGCAGTGCCGTCAGTTCGCCAAAGTTCTCGTCCTTCCCCGATCCGCTCCGCGGTGAAATAGAGAAAGCCATTTAGAATGGCTGCATCAATTCCGGGTGATGAACTTGTTGGACCTGGATTGATGTCCTTCAGCAACACGGTTCCGAGCGGAGTTCCATCGGTGATGTATAACTCGGTACCGGAAGTGAGTGTTGTTCCCGCAAAAATGAACTTTCCATTCATAAAAGCTGTGCTTCCAACCTGACCGGCATATGTGATACCAGTTGATAATTGGATGGTGCCGGCGAGGCTGGCATCCGTAACCCACAAAGTTTCGTCGACGTCGGAAACATATACTGACTTCGTGCTACTTAAAGGGTAAGTTTCTTTTAAACTTCGATTTGAGTTGATTTGGGTAACCTGTGCTGCCATAGTAAGGAGACTACCGGCTGCCAGGATTAGAAGTATACATTTTTTCATGAGCGCTTTTTTATTTTAGTTAGCAAAATAAAAGTTCGGGTCATTCAAAAACCATCACATAAATATGTGCAAAGGATAAAGGAGTAATTAAGGTGAAGAGTGGCTCATTAAGCGGTTCGTCGGTCATCAGGAAAAGCGAGCACGGTTTTACATACGTTTGAAAACTGGAACATGGAAGATCGGCGTGGAAGGCCAGGGATAAATCTAAAACATTTATTGATTAATTTTTAGAGAAATAATTGAAAATTAAAACTATGCTATTGGCAAACAGCAATGTGAAAAACAGGAGTTGTTGCATCCCTAAATGCCATGCTGATTCCGGGAGCAGGAAGCGACCAGGTTTTGTTTAAGCCAGGCAAAATGGACACTGGTTAATGGACCAGCGGCAAATCAAGGTTGAAATAAATTGGTAATTTAACGGGGAATATTTTTATCATGAAGAACAGGTTTATAACAGCCTATGTTGGCAAGCTTTGCTTTGAATATCGAACCGGCGCGACCGTTTTCCTTTGTTTTCTCTTCCTTTCCTTTAATCCATTTGCTCTCTTCGCACAGGCAGAATGCATCCTGCAACACTCAATGCTGAAAATAGATTTTGGAAATCGTAACAAGCAATTTGAATTAAATACTTCACTTGTAAAAAACTACAACCTAATAGATGGGTATTGTCCGCAGGACGGCAACTACGCCATAGTTCCCGCCACGCGGGATTGTTTCAACGGTCATTGGTTCAGTGTTAACCAGGACCATACGCCCGGGGATATCGAAGGCAATATGCTGCTGGTGAATGCCTCTTACGAGCCCGGACTATTTTACAGTACCGCTTTGAAAGGAGTACTGCCCAATACTACCTATGAATTTGGTGCCTGGATGCTGAACGTTTGTTGGGCAGGCAATAATTGTACTCCGATTCGGCCGAACGTACGCTTTATCATTAAAACCGTCGACGGGCAGGAGCTGGCAAAATTTTCAACCGGTGAAATGCCTCCATCCGGGGGCGGGGCCTGGCTGCAGTATACGGCCCGCTTTACAACGCCCGCAAGTACCGGTATACTCCTGTTGCTGGTTGAGACAAAAGGTCCCGGCGGCTGTGGTAACGATTTTGCACTGGATGACATAACCCTGCAGGAATGTAAAGTTCCCATTCCGCCCACAAAAGAAAAACCACCAATTGTGAAGAGCCCCGTACGGAAGCCTTTACCCCCCGTTCAAAAACAACCGCCGCCCGCTGCTGTACCTGTCCCAAAACAAATCCCGCCAACTGTGTCGAGAGTGAGCATAAAGGATACCTTGATGACGAATAAGCCTGCACCAAGTGCGAGGCCAGCGTTTGTGCCCGTGCCTGCACCGCTTTTATCGCGATCCAATCCGGTTATTAAAAGAATCGAGTTCCCGGCCGGGGAATTAGTGATCGACCTGTACGACAATGGCGAGATCGACGGTGACACGGTGACCATTTATCATAACAATGTATTGCTGGTTTCAAGAGCCGCCCTCTCTGCGAAGTCGGTAAGCTTTCGTATACCTATAAACGCGGATCATCCACACCATGAGTTGGTAATGGTGGCCAACAACCTGGGAAGCATTCCCCCAAACACTTCACTGATGGTACTAACGGCTAAGAACAGACGCCATGAAGTATTCATTTCGTCCTCTGAGCAAAAGAATGCAAAGATCGTCATCGATCTAAAAGAATAATTAAGCCACTTAATCGAAGGCAATCCGAGTTTTCCTTTTCATTATTTTTGCGGTCAGTGACTTCTGCTCTTCATACACCCCACCACAGGTATTTCAAACTTCACAAGCCATACGATATGGTTTCGCAGTTTGTAAGTACGCATGATGTTAATTTACTCACCGATCTTGACTTTGATTTTCCTATGGGCACACACGCCATCGGCAGGCTCGATAATCATTCTGAAGGGTTGTTATTATTGACGACGAACTCAAAAATTACCCGCCTTCTTTTTTCAAGTACGGTTCCACACGAGCGGGTCTACCTGGTGCAGGTGAATAATACGCTGTCGGAAGAAAACCTGCACCGTCTCCGTACCGGCATTGATATTCGTATCAAAGGTGGTGTCATGTACAAAACGCCCGAATGCGAGGTAAAAATTGAGCCTGACCCGGCAAGACTATTCCGGGATGTTCTTACGCCCGCCATTTACGGCCCGCACACCTGGCTAACAATCGCTTTAACGGAAGGCAAATTTCACCAGGTTCGTAAGATGATGGGCGCCGTGAAACATCGCTGTAAAAGATTGATCCGCCTTTCCATTGAATCAATGGAGCTGGGCCAACTGCTTCCCGGAGAAGTGCAGGAAATATCCGAGCAGGAATTTTTCCAACAACTACGCTTGCAGCATTCGATCATTGATCCCGGTGATTGATTTGCTGTTGCAAACGGGTTCACCCGACCTGTGGATTAATCTCAACAACTTCCTAAAACTTGTCTTGTGCAAACCAAGATGCTTTTCAGGTTACTATCATGATTGAATACGGCACAATTTTAGGCTACTGCATGAAAAACAACCATCATGAAAAAGTTCCTGGTCTTCCTCCCGCTTATCTTCTTGTTTGCAAGTTGCGTTTCTAAAAAACTATTGACGCAGTCGCAGTTGGAAACTGCTAACCTTCGGCAGGATAGTTCCCGAATGGCCGGCGAAATGACTTCGCTACAAGGCAACATTGCAACACTACAAGGCAATGTCAAAGATCTGAATGAGAAAATAGCTAGCCTTAGTAGTCAAAATTCGCAATTGGGACAGCAGACTGCAAGCCAGCAAAGCCAGCTCACCAAGAGCCAGCAGGATCTGAAAACACAACAGCAGCGGCTTGAACAATTACAAGCGCTCCTGTCGCAGCAACAAAATCAATCAGAGCAATTAAAAAACAAAATGCTGGAAGCGTTAAAAGGGTTTAGCACCAAAGACCTCTCAGTAGTTCAAAAAAATGGCAAAGTGTATGTGAGCCTTTCTGAAAATCTTTTGTTTCCTTCCGGGAGTGCGGAAGTGAATCCAAAAGGTGTGGATGCATTGTCGAAACTCGCGGCCGTATTGAACCTTGATTCCAATGTAGCGGTAAATATCGAAGGGCATACGGATAGCATCCCGATCAGGGGACGCTACAAAGACAATTGGGATCTGAGTACTGCCCGTTCAAATGCGATTGTACGCATACTGGTTAACAATTACAAAGTAGACCCATTGCGGGTGATCGCATCCGGTCATAGTTTTTACGATCCGCTTGATTCTAACGCAACGCCAGAAGGCAGGTCAAGGAATAGAAGGACTGAAATCATCCTGTCGCCGAAACTGGACGAAATGTATAAACTGCTCGGCTTACAATAAGCATCAAAGCAATTAAAAAAAGCACAGGGTATTCTTTGTGCTTTTTTTATTTTCCCAATCCTTCCAAACAACAAAAGATCAATTGAAAAACCTGTTGTGATTATGGCTAATTTAGTGAAGATGAAAACAGCAATGGTTTATGGTGCAAGCGGCCTGGTTGGCGAAAGCCTCGTACGGTTGTTACTTGGGCATTCGGCATATTCGAAAATTACCATACTGGTGCGAAAGAAGATTTCATTGAACCATGAAAAACTTGTCCAGTTAATTGTTGATTTCGACAACCCCGACCCCGAGTTGGTTTTCGGAGAGGAAATTTATTGTTGCCTGGGCACCACCATTAAAAAAGCCGGGAGTAAACCAGCATTTTACAAAGTCGATCATGACTATGTGATAGATATTGCCCGCCTGGCAAGATCGAACGGCGTGCAGAAGTTTGCCTTCGTTTCTTCGATGGGCGCTGATGCCAATTCTTCTATCTTCTACAGTAAAACAAAAGGAGAAACCGAAGCCGACCTTGTAAAAATTGGATTTGAATCTCTCTTTATCTTTAGGCCTTCACTATTGCTGGGCGACCGAAAAGAACGGCGAATAGGAGAACTGGTTGGAAAATGGTTCATGACGAATTTAGCTTTCCTGGTGCCCACTCGCTACAAACCGATTGAAGCGAACCAGGTGGCCAAAGGCATGGTGCAGATGATGAATAGCCAAAAAGCTGGAATACACGTACTCGAATCACAGGAGATTGCTGCTATGTGATCTGAACCCAACGTTCAAATCAATTTATAGCTAACAAATACTATTATGAAGTTTAAAGTTTTTAGCGAGCTAACCTACGTCGCTACTACCCCGGCAACATTTATATTTAATATTCATGCTGCCAAAACCGCCAACCAACAAATTCTCGAAGAATCATTTTCTGTTTCCCCTGACATCTATTATGAGATTTTCAGTCTTGGTAACAATGGGATCCGCTTCGTTAAACTGGAACTCTATGTTCCGTTGACTTTCACCATCACCTACCAGGCCCAGGTTGAAGTCAGCCACGAAGTGATCAATGAAAGCACGCTGTCAACGCCTACTTCGATCATGCAATTAGACCCAGGGGTAATTCCATTTTTATATCCAAGCCGCCACTGTCAATCGGACAAGATCTACAAACTGGCGCAAAGCGAGTTCGGAAATGCAGGAACCATATTTCAGCAGGTAAATGCTATCAATGAGTGGATCTACCAGCACATCGAATACCTGGGCGGGTCTACCAACTCCGGCACCTCTGCTTATGACACCCTTACCCAGCGGGAAGGTGTCTGCAAAGATTTTGCTCACCTGGGCATTGCCTTGTGCAGGGCATTGGATATACCGGCCAGGTATTTTACCGGCTATGCGTATGATTTAAACCCGCCCGATTTTCACGCCTGCTATGAAGCGTATATCGGTGGACGTTGGATATTTTTCGATGCTACAAAGCTGGTTCCAATTAATGGGCTTGTAAAGATCGCCAACAGTAAAGATGCCGCGGAGGCCGCTGTCGCCAGTTTTTTCGGTAGCGCCATGTGCACGTTTATGAACATACAATGCGAAGTGATGGATGAAAACTTTGAACCCTACCTGTTGACTCCTGATGCAACCGAAGGAATCGCATACACCTAGGAGTTATTAGCAACTTTGAAATGTTTGAGAAATATGTTTGGTCGCTGATGTGGAAAGAATACAACTTCAAATAATTTTTACCAACTTTTATTTTCTAAACAAGAAAACCTTCATCGCTGAAGGTTTTTCATAGGTCGTCATGGTTTACCATGACTGGTTTTCACAGGGGTAATGATTTCAGAGATACATGTAGTAAGGGTAAGAGGGTAACAATGCAAAGATGCGACGCGGCGGTATATCGGGGAATAGAAAATCAGGCGAGGGGTATGTAAATATTTTCCTACATCCATGAGGAAATTTTCAGCGAAATGGTTTCAATCCAATTAGAGGGAATAAAAAAACCCTCATTGCTGAAGGTTTTTCATAGAAGTGTCCATGTCTGAACTGGGAAGTTCTCATGCGACTGTGGCGGTTTCAGAAGTAGTGGGTTAGTATTTTATTAGGGTGATTAGTAAACGGATTTAATATTATTTTTATTGTGATGCGTTTTTGGAATTGAACGGCGCAATTTCTGAAAGGGGCTACAGCCGCGACGTTCATTGAGATAATATTTTTAATTCAGTTTATCCGTCTCTTCGTTGAAGTTGGTGTTGTCAGATTCAAACTCATCATCAAAGTCGTCATTTTTATAAATAGCGTCATCGCTCAAAATAACCAGGAGGATAATGTTACCGTCTGTTTCTGGTTTCTTTAAAAATTCCCATTCTTCGATTTGCCAACCAAGGGCCAACCATTCATTTAGGGTTCCCACCTCTTCAATGGCGAAAGGTGTGTTCACGGGGCGGGGAATTTGCAGCGTATCAATACTGACCGTTAGTATTTTTTGCATCCAATAAAATTTTAATACTAAGATCGACTTATAAGTTAGTTTAACAAAGAATATTATTTGAACGAGTTTCGCTCCACAACAAATTGTTTTCCTACCCCGAATCAACAAAGAATGCAAGCAAAATGTATTGCTAATTGCAACGGGCAAACATGACGGACATACCCTAATGCTAAAAGCGTATTGCTTATCTTCCCAAACAAAACAAGGTTTCTTTTCATGCAGGTGACACTTACCATTATACGCTACCCAAAACGGTACATTTTTTTTGCGCTGTTGGCCATGGCGGTGCATCGGCTCCCCTTGTGGCTGAACAACAAAATTTCGTTTTATAAATTAATGGGTAGCGGCAAAAATGGAACCTTTGACATACATCCCGACTGGCAGCAATGGGCTGTAATGGCGGTGCATTCGAAACCGTTCGAGCCAGAGGAACTAGACACCCCGGACCATGCGATAAAATTGTATGGGCAACTTATTTATGCCTGGTATCGATTCTTTAAATGTGAAATCTACACCCTGGTACTGGAGCCGACTGAAGGCCATGGACTGTGGGACAGAAAGGAACCGTTTGGGCAACTCCCGAAAAACACCACTTACGAAGGAATAGTTGGTGTAATGACCAGGGCAACGATCAGGCTTTCCAAACTGCGGGCTTTCTGGCAAAATGTACCGGGCGTGGCTGGTCAAATGCAACAAACTAAAGGACTCCATACTTCCTTTGGGATTGGAGAAATACCGTTTATTAAACAGGCAACTTTCAGTGTATGGGAAAGCAAAGATGCCATGAAAGATTTTGCCTACCGGTTAAAAGAACACAATGAAGTCATCCAAAAAACACGGAAACAAGATTGGTACAGCGAAGAACTGTTCGTTCGTTTCAAACTGCTCCATACCATCGGTACGGTGCATGGAATCGATCCTTTGAAAGGAAAGTTATAGATTTGGCACATACTTCCGCCAAGTGTTCCGGCCGTTAACATTGCTCAAAAGGAACACGTGCCCTGTTTAACGATTGCGACTAAACCAGATTTATGAAGAATATCAAATTGATAGAAGTACCCAGTGAAATTGGTGCGGGTACCCGCGGAGCCAGCCTTGGAGTTGACGCTATTAAAATAGCAGCCTTGGATTTCATGAGTAATTTCTTCGTACACTTTCCCTCTGAAAAAATTGAAGTAGAAAATAAGTTATTGTTTGAGCCCATTCAATCACCGTACGCAAAAAGAATTCATGGCATGCTCACCCTTTACGAGCGTGTAAGCAAGGCAGTGAGTGACTCCATTAAAAGTCATTTTTTCCCCGTTGTCTTAAGCGGCGATCATAGCACTTCAGGTGGCACCCTTGCTGGTATTAAGATGGCAAAGCCCAAGAGCAAATTAGGAGCTATCTGGATCGATGCGCATGCGGATCTGCATACACCCTACACCACTCCTACCGGCAACATGCATGGGATGCCACTGGCTGCATCCATCGGGGAAGATAATGAAGAATGCAAAGTGCATGAACTGGATGACAAGACCCGCGGGCTTTGGGACCAGCTAAAAAACATCGGCAAAATATCTCCGAAAGTGCTGCCTGAAGACATTGTTTTTATTTCCCTGCGGGATTTTGAAAAAGAAGAAAAAGCCCTCATTGAAAAATTCGGGATCAAGGTGATCACCACCAGTGAGGTTCGTCGTCATGGCGCTGAAAGTATCAGCCGCAAAGTGCTGCGTTATTTGTCTGATTGTACAGACATCTATGTAAGCTTTGATGTTGATAGTCTTGACTCCTCTATTTCCCGGGGTACCGGCACACCCGTGAGTAATGGCCTGAAAGAGCGTGAGGCAGAGGATTTGATCAGTAAGTTTATGCAAAGCCGCAAGATCTGTTGTTTCGAGATCACCGAAGTGAACCCTACCCTCGACAAAGAGAACCTCATGGCGGAAATTGCCTTCAATATTTTACAGCGCAGTGTAAATATCCTGATGATGAACTAGTTTCTTCACGGCTTGAATTTCCAAATCAACCTTCAACTACCTGCAACGAGATGGCGCCAGGCTGTCCGCTATTTAAGTTCCTTTATATTTTTAATAATCCTAATAATTCAGCTGATATTTCGTTACTGTAGGCTACCAGCTCAATTATTAATCCAATGATGAAGGCTCCTACCAGCGAAACTGTTTCAGTATACAACTCCCCCGGGTCTATATTTAAAGGTGAACAAAAAGAATACGCCATTTCACAATGGGTAACCACCTTGTTTTTTCTCCTGATTGCTGCAGGAGATGCATTTTTCTCTTTAAAAAATAACCTTTTAAGTGACACCATACTCATCACGGTTGTACTCGCGATGGGTATCCTGACCATCATGTTCCTGGGCAATAAAAAACACCGCATCCTAAACCCCCCGAATATATTTTTTGTAAGCACCGCCGCTTTGTTTAGCATGGTTGTGTTGAACGGGTACTCTACCGGCAGCT
>JAURWD010000326.1 GCA_030655145.1 Ferruginibacter sp. | reverse complement strand
AGCAGGAAAGGGTTTTGCCGGCATTTTATATAACAAGGGCATAAACTATGAATTAAGCGTTTGGGGAACAGAATGGAAACATGATTGGCCCACCTGGCGTGCCATGCTACCGCTTTTTATAGACACGCGATTTTGATTAAGCGACGACAGAATTTAAAAGCCATTCCACCCGGGATGGCTTTTTTTGAGCGTGGGGGTTCAGGTTCTTTGCCGCGTCGTCAATTGTCCCTTTTATTTTTTAAAAACTTATTTTTACCCCATGCAAAAAAAGTTATTTCTCCTGGACGCATACGCGCTGGTTTTCCGTGCTTACTATGCGCTCATCCGCAATCCAAGAATCACGAGCAAGGGCAGGAACACCAATGCCCAGTTTGGTTTTACCAATACCTTGATTGACCTCATTAACAATCAGAAGCCAACGCATATGGCCGTGTGTTTTGATACCAGTGCGCTTACGGAACGTCATACAGATTTTGCTGATTACAAAGCAAACCGCCAGGAAACACCAGAAGACATTATGTCGGCCGTGCCGGATATAAAACGGATCATTGAAGCCCTCAACATACCTGTGGTGGCTATTGATGGGTACGAGGCCGATGACGTAATAGGAGCGCTCGCGAAACAGGCGGAAAAAACCGGCTATGAAGTTTTTATGGTGACACCGGATAAGGACTACGGCCAGCTCGTTTCAGAAAATATCAAGATCTACAAACCGCCCTACCAGGGTGGAAGCATCGAAATCATGGGACCGAAAGAGGTTTGTGCAAAATGGGGTATCAAGAATGTAAGCCAGGTGATTGACATACTTGGCCTGATGGGAGATGCGGTAGACAACATTCCCGGGATAAAAGGTGTGGGAGAAAAAACAGCTGCCAAATTATTAGAGCAATATGAAACCCTGGAAAACATTCTTGCGGACGCAGATAATATCAAGGGCGCCCTTGGCGAGAAAATACGTGCAGGGAAGGATTCAGCTATTTTGAGTAAGAAGCTGGCGACCATCATTACCAACGTGCCGACAGTGTTCCACGAGGAAAATTTCAGGATCAAAGAAATGAACCGGGAAGCATTGAAAGAAATTTTTATTGAACTCGAATTCAAGGCCCTGAGCAAACGGATACTGGGCGAGGAAGTTTCCCTGGAAATAGGACTGGTAACAATTGAGACTGAAATTGTTCAATCTGTGCCGGGATCCGGGCAACTTGACCTTTTTGGAAATGCCGTTGAAGCCAGGGGCCCGGCAAGAAAACCGGATGTTGATCCTGCTGATGTGCTGGAGGCTTCACTCGGTGGTGATGGCGATGGTATTGTCGCTGAAAAAAATATTCATAACACCCCACATACTTATATCCTCGCAAATACACAAGAACTGGTTGAAGAGATCCGGAGGAAGATCGCCGGCCAGTCCGAAATTTCTTTTGATACGGAGACCACCAACATCGACGCAAACCTGGCGGAACTTGTTGGCATTAGTTTTTGTTTCACGCCCTGCGAAGGGTACTATGTTCCTTGTCCTGTCAACAAAGAAGGTTGTATTGAAGTGCTGAATAATTTTAGCGAGTTTTTCAATGATGAATCCAAAACCTGGGTTGGACAAAATATAAAATATGACCTACTCATCCTGAAATGGTATGGTTTCGAATTGAAAGGAAATGTGTTTGACACGATGTTAGCGCATTATGTAATTGAACCTGATGGAAAACGAAACATGGATGCCATGAGTGCGAAATTCCTGGGATATGAACCGGTTTCAATCACGGAACTCATTGGCAAGAAGGGTAAGGCTCAGGGCACCATGCGGGATGTTGAGTTGGACAAAATAAAAGAATATGCCGCAGAAGACGCAGACATCACCCTGCAGTTAAAAAATGTGTTGTTGCCCAACCTTACGACAAGATCTGTTGAACGGGTTTTTTATGAAGTGGAAAATCCGCTGGTAAAGGTGTTGCTCGATATGGAATTTGAAGGCATCCGCATAGATGAGAATTTCCTGAAAGATTATAGCCGTCAATTGGAAGTAGAAGCGAAAGCCAGTGAAGAAAGTGTTTATGAGCAGGCAGGTGTACGATTTAACCTTGCGAGTCCGAAGCAGCTTGGTGAGATCCTCTTTGAAAAATTACAGCTCGACCCAAAGGCCCGCAAAACCAAAACCGGTCAGTATGCAACCGGTGAGGATGTATTGGCAAAGCTTGCAGTGAAAAATAAGATCTGTGATGACATTCTTGCCTTCCGCGAACTTACCAAGCTGAAGAATACATACATCGATGCCCTGCCTTTATTGATCAATAAAAAAACAGGGCGGGTACATACCAACTATGCGCAGGCAGTAGCCGTAACCGGTAGGTTGAGCAGCACAAATCCAAACCTGCAAAACATACCCGTACGTACGGAGCGTGGCAGAGAAATACGAAAAGCATTTATCCCACGCGACGAAAATCATGTGTTGGTTTCTGCAGATTATTCTCAAATTGAATTGCGCATCGTAGCTGGCATCAGTGGCGACGTGAACATGTGTGAAGCCTTCAAAACCGGTACTGATATTCACACGGCCACCGCGGCCAAAGTATTTAACGTACCCGAAGCGGAGGTAACCAAAGAAATGCGGTATAAAGCGAAGAGCGTAAACTTCGGCATCATCTATGGCCAGGGAGCCTTTGGCCTTGCTGAGAACCTCGGCATACCAAGAGCGGAAGCAAAAGAAATAATTGATAATTATAAGAAGCAATTTCCGGGGATCCAGCGATACATGGATGACACCATCAACTTCGCAAAAGAAACTGGCTATGTGCAAACCCTGATGGGCAGGAAACGATGGCTGAAAGACATCAACTCTGCTAACTTCACTGTTCGCGGCTTTGCGGAACGCAACGCGATCAACTCGCCCATACAGGGAACGGCCGCGGATATGATCAAGCTGGCAATGATCAAAATTCACCAGGAATTTAAGCGCCGCAATTTTAAATCAAAGATGTTGTTACAGGTTCATGATGAACTGGTTTTTGATGTGGTGAGAGAGGAGTTGGATGAAATTCAACCGGTGATCCTTGAGTGTATGCAGTCAGCACTTGCATTGCCAAATGACGTTCCAACGAGTGCGGAAATTGGCTTCGGTCTTAACTGGCTTGAAGCACATTAATAATTTGTTGGTACCACGCTTATTATTCTCATTGCAACAGCAGGTTGCGTATCAAATTGAAATATGAAAAAACTTTTTTCGGCCCTTGCTTGCGCTTCGCTTTGTATTAACCTGCCGGCACAGGATGGCGGCAATCAAAAAATTGATTTTGAAAAGTATGACCCGGTTTCAACACTGGTTGTACCGGAACATAAACCGCTGGCCTCAAAATTTCCATTTATCGACGTGCACAATCACCAATGGGATATGCCAACAAAAAATTTGTCGGACCTCATCCGCGATATGGATGCCTTGAACATGAAGGTGATGGTTAACCTGAGTGGCAGGAGTGGGGAAGACATTAAGAAAAGTGTCAAAAATATCAACGGTAGTTTTCCAAAACGATTCATCGTTTTTGCTAACGTTGAATTTAAAGGCGTTGGCACAGCCGGCTGGACAGAAAATGCGGTAAGGCAATTAGCGGAAGACGTTAAGAATGGCGCGAATGGATTAAAGGTTTTCAAAAACCTTGGGTTCAATGTGATGGATAATAATGGCAAACGTGTAACTGTAGACGACGCCAGGCTGGATGCGATCTGGAAGAAATGTGGTGAGCTAAAAATTCCTGCACTGATCCATACGGCAGATCCAAAATCATTTTGGGATACGCTGGATGAACACAATGAACGCTGGTTGGAAATTGTGACTCACCCCAATCGTAAACGTGGCCCTGAAAACCCGGTTCCTTTTGAACTGTTGATCGAGGAACAACACCGGATGTTTCGGAATAATCCCAACACGACATTCATTGCCGCACATTTTGGGTGGTATCCAAATGACCTAGCCCGCCTTGGGAGGTTACTAGATTCTTTACCAAATGTTGTGGTGGAATTTGGCGCTGTAATAGCGGAACTCGGAAGGCAGCCGATAATGGCCAGCCAGTTTTTTACAAAATACCAGGATCGCATTTTATTTGGCAAAGACAGTTGGGTACCGGATGAATACAAAACTTATTTCCGGGTGCTCGAAACCAGCGACGAGTATTTTCCTTATCACAAAAAATACCATGCTTTCTGGCGCATGTACGGACTTGGGTTAAATGATGAGATCTTAAAAAAAGTATACTACAAAAACGCTCTTAGGATCATTCCAAATATTGACAAGACTCAATTTCCACAATAGGTTTATTGGCAATTGAAATACAAATGGCGCAACGACGGAAAACTGTCGTTGCGGCATTTGTGTGTTGCGGCGTTTGTATTATTAATTGCCTGCTAGTTCTTTTTCCACACAGGTAATCTTCCCGGGGTGTATGGGGCTCCCTGCTTTTCCAGTTCCGCATCCAGCTTTTTAATTGCTTCGCCGATCGAAGTGATCTCGGTAAGCACCGGTTCAAATTGTTTACCTGCTATAGCCAACGATTCAACGAATGATTGCGTCGGCGCGCTTGTTGTGCTCCACAACCCCCCGGTGATGGTTTGAATGCGTTCATTAATAGATGGCATGGTTTCAAACTCGCGTTGCGTAAGGGTGGCATCTCCGTTGAGCCGGAGGTTAGCTGCATTCAATCTTTTTTCTACGTCGAAGACGTCTTTTGTAAAGACTGAGGTAACGCCCGGAGTTTCAATCAGCGCCTGTTTGATGTACCGCAACTTATTCACCAGTTCTAACCGGTACGCATTTGCAGCTGACGAAGATCTTCTTAATTCCGCTGCCGTTTTGGAAAACTGTTCCAGCGCCTTTCTATCGCCGACTGGCAGAGAACTATTGTTAAGACTAACGGCTTTAAATGAGACCGGAGCTACCAGTTCCGTGTAAACGCCGTCTGCAAATTTGCTCATTGAAACTTTATAGTTTCCCGGCATCGCCATAAAACCTTGTTCCTGTCCACCAAACACAAAAGACTCATCATATGGTGTAAGATTCACAGCACCAAAAGGCGCATAGCGAAAATCCCAGCTAATGCGGTTCAAACCTTTTTTTGCAGGCGCTTTAATTTTTCGAACGGGTGCACCCGACTCGTCAGATACAGTGAATAACAAATGTGGTGCTGGTTGTTCATCTTCCAGCCGCATGGAATCAACGGAAATGTAATGAGGTGATTCCCCCTTTTTCATAAGCTCCTTTTCTGAAGCCTGCCGCGATTCTTTTCGCGTTTTTATATCGTCTCTCAAATAATAAGTAAAAACGGCTCCGGGAGCCGGGTTGGGACTCGTAAAAAAGCTTTCGCCCTGGAAACCTTTTCCGCGTACGCCCAACGGCAAGGAAGGGATAAACATCAAAGCATCTTTGATCGGTAAAATCGCTGCTGCTTTTGTTACCAGATCCTTTCCAAAAGTTCTTAGGAAGGCATAGTCCTCAAGAATGTAAAAACCTCTTCCGAAAGTAGCAACTACGAGGTCATTCTCGCGGCGTTGAATATCGAGGTCTCGTACAGCGACCGTCGGAAGTCCTCCCTTTAACTGCACCCATTTATCTCCGCCGGTATTGGAAAGGAAAAGACCAAACTCTGTACCCACAAAAAGCAGTGACGGATCGACGTGATCTTCGGCAATGGTATAAACACTTCCCCTCACCGGCAGGTTATGCTGAATGGCGTTCCAGGTTTTTCCGGCATCTACACTCTTATAAACGAAGGGGCGAAAGTCACCGTAACGGTGATGGTTAAACGTAGCATACACGGTGTTCTTTTCATGCTGCGATGCGAGGAGCTGGTTGACATAGGTTTTTTCGGGGACACCTGCTATGTTGTCAATTTTTGTCCAGGCTTTACCTCCATCTGTGGTCACGTGAATGAGACCGTCATCCGTGCCGGCGTACAACATATTTTCATCAAGAGGTGACTCGGCAAGTGTTGTAATATTTCCATAGATATCAGTAGATCCATTCTTAGCAATTGCGTCCATGCTCCAAACCTTGCCCATGAGTTTTTCTTTATTGCGGTCTGTACCACGGGATAAATTAGGACTGATGATCTTCCAGGTGCTGCCCTGGTCGTCTGTTCGAAAAACTTTGTTGGCCGCGATGTACAGCCGTTTGTTATTGAACCTGGAGATCATCAGCGGTGCATCCCAATTCCAGCGATAAGCCGCTTCAGTCTCTTCTTCGATTGGTTTTATAAAAAGTCTTTCCCCACTTTTCTTATCGTACCGAACCAATCCACCGTATTGCGATTGCGCATACACGATATTAGGATCTGACTGATCGACCTGGGTTTCGAATCCATCACCGATGCTGGTAAAATACCAATCGGAATTCATGATGCCATTACTACTCGTTGTGCGTGATGGACCTCCAATACTGAAGTTATCCTGGGTTCCGCCATGAACACTATAGAAAGGGAGGGCATTATCAGTAGCTACTTTATAAAACTGCGTAACCGGCAGGTTTTGTTTAAAGCTCCAGTTATCGCCGGCATCATAACTTTCATATAAACCGCCATCACATCCCACCAACATGTGATCACTATAAGCCGGATCAACCCATATCACGTGGTTGTCTATGTGCTTGCTTTTTTCTCCCAGTATCCTGAAGTTTTTTCCACCATCCATACTTACCACCATATAGGCATTGATCACAAAAACTTTATCAACGTTCACAGGGTCACAAAATATTTTTTGATAATAATTTCCTGATGTTGAGTACGAGCTTTGCTTCTCCCAACTGGCACCGCGATCGTTGCTTTTATAAACACCGGCACCTTCATTGGCTTCAACTACCGCATACAACACATCAGCCTCAACAGGTGATACGTCCATACCAATTCTTCCAACTTCACCGCCGGGCAATCCCTTCATGATCTTTGTCCAGGTAACACCCGCATCTGTGCTTTTATACAATGCAGATTCCGGACCTCCGCCTACATAGGTAAAAACTTTTCTTTGACGCTGGTGTGCAGCGGCATAAAGGATATTTGAATTACGTGGATCCATATGCAACTCGTTGAAGCCTGTATTTTCGCTGACAGTTAGCGCTACCTTCCACGTCTTGCCACCATCAATAGATTTATAGATTCCCCGCTCACCGCCCGAACTCCATAATGGGCCGTAGGCGGCTACGTAAACGATATCGGAATTGTTTGGGTCAATGATTATTTCGCCGATGTGTTCAGAATTTTTTAAGCCCATATTTTTCCAGCTTCTTCCACCATCTTCTGATTTGTACACACCATCGCCATAAGCAACACTACGCTGGTTATTATCTTCGCCACTGCCAACCCAGATCGTATTCGTGTTATTCGGATCGATGGAAATGCACCCGATCGAATAAGATCCTTCTCCATCAAAAAGAGGCGTAAAGGTTACCCCGGCATTCGTTGTTTTCCAAACTCCACCGGAGGCCACCGCTACGTAATACTCATATTTATTTTTCGGGTTAATAGCCAGGTCTGAAATGCGTCCTGAGGTGATCGCTGGCCCGAGGCTCCGTAACCGAATGTTGTTAAAAATTGCCGTGCTCAGCGTGTCACCACTTACATTTTTTTGCGCCGTTGCAGCTTTCTTTTGCGCAAAAATTGTGGACACATTTATTGACAGGATACAGGCCATTAAAAGAAAAGTTGATCTCATAAAAATGGTTTGATTTGGAAAAATATAAAGTTTTGGAAGTTACAGAAAGTAAATCGAAGAACTGGGGCGAATGAGATGACCGGCACAACCTTTCTGACGAAACCAAACGTTAACCCTGGTTACATGCATCTGAACGTTGTGGCACGTATATACGCGAATAAAAATTGGCTTTTCCGTTTCTTTTCAAAAATTCCTAGTGACTTGATGCCCATGAAGGTTTGTTAACCATAAACGGAGTTTGTTTTTGAAAACTTGTACCTATAAAATTCTGCAGTTCGGAAAGATGAAAGAAGCAAGTTTGAAAACCTGGATGATTTGTTGTGAAGCGAGAGTTAAGGGCAAAAAAAAAGGACCAAGATAGAAATCTAGTCCCGTTTTAAAATCCAATATCCTATGAAAAACCGAGACTAAGATAAATCACATTTCCGCGATAATCCAAGCTTGAAGCCCGGAATTTAGCAAGTGGTCATTTTAAACCGCTGAACGGTCAGATTTCAGTGCAAAAAGAATTAAAAAGGAAATATTTGGAATGGAAAGAGATACAATATGGGCGAAGAAAAAACAATACACAACTGGTGTAGGCGTAAGATTTTATAAGCTGGAAGCAGGGCAGATCAGGTTTATTCGAAAGAGTTCCAGCGGGCGATGTAGCTGCGTAACTGGCGAAGTTTGCGATTCACTTTATTTTTATCGAAGGTTGCAGGATCATATTTTTTACCAACCCATTGCCGGGTTTCTTTGTACTCCGGGTGAGTTTTGTCCTGGATAATATTTAAAATATGATAAAACCCAAGGATTCCTCCGCAGTCTTCTGGTGGACAGTTATAATTGCCGTCAATACACATAGGATAAACAACCTTCGCTTCCTTTTTTAGGACCTTTTCAATTGAAATTTCATGCATC
>JAURWD010000325.1 GCA_030655145.1 Ferruginibacter sp. | reverse complement strand
TACGGATGGATGCCGGCGCATCCGACATTCTACATTCGTAGAAATCTAATTGAAGATTTCGGCCTGTATGAGTCGCATTATTTCACCGCTGCGGACTATGAATTTATGGCACGCTACCTTTTTCGATTTAATGTTGCTGCCCGATACCTCTCGAAATTAATTGTAAAAATGCGGGTAGGAGGTCAAAGCAATATAACGCTTAAGAGCCGACTGCGAGCTAACAGGCGCGACTACCTTGCAATGAAAAAAAATAAAATTCCTTTTCCATTTTTCGTGTCTATTCTGAAGCCGGTGATAAAACTTCATCAATATTATTACTCCTTGTTTCACAAATTAGATTCTAAGTAAGCTGTGCTCATGAGGGTGGTGAAGATTGTGCATTAACTATATGGAACGATCGGGCTTAATTCAATGAGCGGCGAACAATCCCATGTCGCCATTTTAAATTGTCAAGTATATTTGCCCAACTTTCATTCGATTGTGTACCACTTATGTTTAATTTCTTCAAGCGAAAACCAGCAGGATTAGAAATACCCTCCGTTTTGCCTTTTCAAACGGATATTCATTCACACATTCTTGCCGGCATTGATGATGGCTCGCCCGACATACCGACTTCGCTCCAACTTGTGAAAGGTATCTACGACCTCGGTATACGAAAGACGATCGCTACGCCTCATGTAATTGCTGATATGTACCGGAATACCCCCGCTATCATCAATGCCGCGCTGGCCAGTTTGCAGGAAGCAACCAAAGCGGCGGGTATGAATATTGAAATCGGTGCTGCCGCCGAGTATATGCTGGATGATTATTTCCTGAAATTGTTAAGTGAAGAACCTCCTTTGTTAACCATTCACAAAAACGTTATTCTTACGGAACAGTCCTATGCTTCACCCTCTGGAAATTTAAATGAGATCGCTTTTGAAATAATGAAAAAAGGCTACCGTCCCATTATGGCTCACCCGGAGCGGTATTTTTATTACCATGATAATTATGCACAGTTTGGACATTTGAAGGATATGGGTTTCCTATTGCAAGTAAACGTGCTTTCACTCACGGGGCAATATGGTAAACAAGTTACAAAAGCAGCAAAGTACCTCTTTGACAATGACCTGGCTGACCTGGTTGGAACGGATATGCATCATACACGGCATCTTGGTATTTTGCAAAATCCAGAGAGCCTTGCACTGATCCATAAGTATATGGAGAAGAGGGTTTATAATGATTTGAATGATTTTTAGAGGGAGCACCTTTTCCTTTTTTGGCCAAGCAAAAAAGAAAAAACTTGCTCTTCATTCATCAAGATATTTTTCAAGTTTTTAATATCAAAAGCGAGTTCTTGTTGCACAGTTCGTTACTTTCTTTTCCTTGATGGAAAGAAAGTAACCAAAGAAAAATCAAGAAAGGAACGAAAACGGCCCGTTCCTTTCGGGGTTCCCTGATTTAGCTTTAGTGCTACTGTGAGCTCAGCTTTGGTTTTTCAACTTTTGAATGCACTCCAATTGGATTTTCCTGCATTTTCGCTGAGCAAAGCCCCGCTGCTATTCACCACAGTAGCACAATAGCTTAATTGAAATACTTGCCGGGAAAGGGCTGTTATCTTTCCCGGTTGTCCTTTTTTCGTTCTTTTTTGGACAAGCAAAAAAGAACAAGCAGGGAGCATGACCCTGAAAAGTGGGAGCAGGAAGGAAAACAGAGAAGATTGTCCCATCTATCCTTTTTTCTTTCTTTTTTGGACAAGCAAAAAAGAAAAATCAGGGATCATCTTCCTGAAATAAGATATTGAAAAGAAAAAAGTAGTAACGCCACATTGACAAAAATTAAACAATAGCATTACAAATTCATAAAAGGAAAAAGATATTTACGTATGCAAAAATCAGATAAAATATATATAGCCGGGCATCGCGGCCTCGTTGGCAGCGCGATTCATCGATTGCTTCAAACAGAAGGATATACAAATCTCGTCACACGTACCTCCGCAGAACTAGATCTGAGAGATCATAACGCGGTAAAAGCGTTTTATGAAGCACAACGGCCGCAGTACGTTTTTGTGGCCGCTGCAAAAGTGGGCGGTATCCATGCGAATAATACTTACCCGGCTGAATTCATTTATGATAACCTGTCTGTCCAGAATAACCTCATTCATGAAGCTTACAGGCATGGGGTTACAAAATTGCTATTCCTTGGTAGCAGCTGCATCTATCCAAAAAATTGTCCGCAGCCAATTAAGGAGGAATACTTACTGACAGGCCCGCTCGAGCCTACCAATGAGGCCTATGCGATCGCAAAGATTGCAGGTATCAAGATGTGTCAATATTATCACCAGCAGTATGGGAGCCGATTCATTTGCGCCATGCCAACCAATTTATATGGGCCAGGCGATAATTATGATCTGCAAAATTCTCATGTGTTGCCCGCTTTGATCCGCAAGTTTCACGAGGCGAAGGTTAATAATGCGCCAACCGTAACGGTGTGGGGTAGTGGCAGTCCGCGGCGGGAGTTTTTACACTCGGACGATGCGGCAAAAGGTTGTTATTTCCTGATGCAGGAATATGAGCAGCCAACGCTAATAAATCTTGGCTGCGGGGAAGATCATTCCATTGGTGAAATGGCGCGGATGATCAAGATGATCACCGGCTATGAAGGCCAACTGGTCTTTGACAGCAGCAAACCGGATGGCACCATGCAAAAATTATTGGATGTTTCAAAACTCTCGACGCTCGGGTTTAAGGCTTCGATTGGATTGGAAGAAGGCATTGGCCGGACCTATAAAGAATTCTGCGAAAATTATGATCAATATATTAATAAGAAACACGGTGCGCCTGCCAGCGCAAAAGCATAATTTATGTGCAGGATTGCCGGTGTTGTGAATCCTGCTTTACCCACTGCTGCCCTGCAGGCAATAGTGAAAGAAATGTGTTCCCTACTGAAACATGGGGGCCCCGACGATGAAGGTTTTTACACCAGTGAGGAAGAGCACCTTGTACTCGGCCACCGGCGTTTATCCCTCATCGATCTGTCGGCCTGTGGTCACCAGCCGATGCCATATGCCGATGGGCGCTACCAACTCACCTACAACGGGGAACTGTACAATTATAAAGAACTCAAAAAAGAATTGCAGCAAGCGGGCCGTCCCTTCACGACTGTATCAGATACAGAAGTGATCCTGGCTGCTTTTGCAGAATGGGGAACCAACTCATTTGCCCGCTTCAATGGTATGTTTGCGTTTGCACTATGGGATAATGAGGAGTCGAAACTGTTCCTCGTGCGGGATCCTTCAGGTGTAAAACCTTTGTATTATGCGCTTACGAAACATGGGCTGGCATTCGCATCAGAGGCAAGGGCCTTTCAATCGATTGCCTACCTGGGTGAAACCAATCCCGACTGGCCGGTTTATTTATTGGCGTATGGCCACCTGCCGGAGCCGGTAACAAAACTGAAAAGCGTACAGCCATTACCGAAAGGTAGCTGGTTAAGTTACAATACGATCGATCAGTCGAGTAAGCAGGAAACCTTCGCCAGTTTTCAATATTCAGATGTTATTACGGACCGGACGGATGCGATCAAGCTGGTTAAATATATGCTGGGCAATGCGGTGAAAAGTCACCTCATTAGTGATGCGCCGATTGGTGTGTTCTTAAGTGGGGGGTTGGATTCCAGTATCCTGGCATCATTGGCAAATAGCCACGAAGGGGTGATGAACACCATCTCTATTTATTTCGAGGAACCCAAATATTCTGAAAAAAAATTCCAGGACCTGCTCATTGGACAGTTAAAATGCAATCATTATCAACACCTCGTAAGTGAAGCAGATTTTCATGAGTGCCTGTCGGGAATCATCAACTCCATGGACCTGCCCAGTTGTGATGGCATCAATACCTGGTTCATCAGCCGGTACGCCAAACAAAACGGGTTGAAGGCCGTACTCTCCGGCATAGGAGCAGATGAGTTGTTTGGGGGTTATCCTTCTTTCACCCGGATAAATGCGGCATTGGCTTTAAGAAAAGTACCTTATTCCATGCTACGGGCAGGACGACACTCCACCTACAAACAACTGCGCCGCCTGGCCTACCTGAGTATCCCGGGCCCGGTGGGACAGTACCTTTTTCTGCGGGGCCAGTTTACACCCACCAATATTGCTGAACAACTGGGTGCCGACGAAAAGGACGTTTGGGAGATACTGGAAGCTCAGCCCGTATTGTTGCCGGTTGACAATCTCTCACCGGCCAACCAGGCCAGCTGGCTTGAAATGAATTTATATATGCAGAACCAGTTGCTGCGGGATGCCGATGTAATGAGTATGGCGCACGGTGTAGAGATCCGGGTGCCCTTCCTGGATATTCCTTTTCAAAAACTAGCGCAGCGGATCGACTCAAATACAAAATATAAAGGCGCCTTGGGGAAGCAGTTGCTGATCGATGCCTTTAAGGAGGTGCTCCCGGAAGTGATCTGGAACCGGCCTAAAATGGGCTTTTCTTTTCCCTTTAAAAAATGGTTGAGCCATCCCCGGTACCAGGTGGGGAATAATGCAAATGGGCTTGCTGGTTCCCACAGGAAGCTACAGACGGGAGAACTCCATTGGTCACAGTTTTTCACCTTGCTGTTGATGGAAAATCCTTCTTATGCTTAACGGCACGCTCCTGCTGACACTGCGGATATTTTCGGCAACGGGCGGTATCGAAAAAGTGTCCCGAATAGCGGGGATGGCACTTTACCAGTTGCAACAGGAAAACAAATTAGATCGGGTGAAAATTCTTTCCATGTATGATGATTCAGCAGATGTGGATGAAAAATATTTTCCTGCGACCATTTTTTCCGGGTATCGCCAGCACAAAACACGGTTCGTTATCAATGCGCTCAAACAGGGAATGAACAGCAGGCTGGTAATTATGAGCCACGTGAATTTGTTATTGGCGGGCAGCCTCGTTAAATTATTCTCGCCGGCAACCAAACTGGTGTTACTGGCACATGGTATTGAAGTATGGGGTGCAATGCCTCATTGGAAAAAATACCTATTACGTAAATGCGACCAGGTAGTCGCCGTAAGCCGGTTTACAAAGGAAACGATGATGCGGTGCTACGGCCTCCGGGAAGAGAAATTTACCGTGCTGAATAACTGCCTCGATCCTTTCCTCCCGCTTCCTGCCGGGGCTCCCGGGCCTGGAAATTCATTACTGAAACGTTACGGGTTGACTGCGTCCAATAAAGTGTTGATGACCTTGACCCGCCTTTCTACCAAGGAGCGCTATAAGGGGTATGACAATGTATTCTACGCCATCAGTGATCTGAAGGAGCGGTATCCCTCCCTTAAATACCTCGTGGTGGGTAAATATGATGCAGCGGAGATGAAACGCCTCTCGAACATCATCCATGTTTTGCAATTGCAGGAGCAGGTGATATTTACAGGATTTATTGGGGATGCCGAAATTGCGGCCCATTTTAGTATTGCGGACCTCTACATCATGCCGAGCAAGAAAGAAGGATTCGGGATTGTTTTTATTGAGGCCCTCTATTACGGTAAGCCGGTGATCGCCGGGAACATCGACGGGTCGGTGGATGCGCTGGATGGAGGCAATTTTGGCTTGCTGATCAACCCCGACAACCGCGACGAGATCCGCGATGCCATCAGTAAAGTGCTGGATAATGAAGCCGCCTATGTTCCGACACATGTACGC